>JAEDMN010000042.1 GCA_016302985.1 Kiritimatiellia bacterium
TGAAGGCGCGTCCGCCGTCGACAGCCTTCCGGACGCCGTCGAGGTCGTGCTGCCCGAGGACGTGGTGGCCGTTGCGTCCGCCCTCTCTCCGGACGAGGCCGCGAAACAGGCGGCGCGTTCCGAGCCCCCGCGCATGCTCTGCGTCGTGAGCGGCCGCGAAGGCGACGCCTCCACGGACGCCGTGAAGGCCTATCTCGCGGCGAACGCCGAGGCGTTCAACGAGAAGTTCGTGCTCTACTATGCGGACTGGAACACCGACGGCTACTACATGCGCGACGGCGTGCCCTCCATCGGCGTCTTCAATCCGACGGCCTTCGATTCGTCGAAGGGGTGGTCGCTCGCCAACGGGCGCATGGCCTATGTCCAGGCGCCGGAAGAGGGTGAACTGCTGGACGAGGAGACGATCCAGGCGGCCCTGGACGCGGCGGCCGACGCGTGGACGCGCCTGGAAGTCGGCGTGAACCTCGAGGTCTTCGGCACCTACATGGGGACCGAAGAGGTCAATACCATGTTGGGTCCGATGGAGATCAAGGTTCCGGTGGTCGTCGACGGGTTCACGAACTCGAACCCGGTCGCCGGCATGCATGGAAACATCTACTCGAACGGGCAGGAGGTCGTCGCGACCTGCCAGGAGGCGTTCACGAACGAGGTCGAGGGCGTGGTCTACCGCTGCGTGGGCTGGACGCTGATCGACCCGAACGCGGTCGACCTCGAAGCGTCGGAGGGTGAGGAAGGGGAAGGCGAGGAGGGCGAGGCGTTCACCAACGTCGTCGCCGAGGGTGACGGCACGGAGGCCTCCTTCACGGCGTCGCTGCCGGACCTGCAGCTGGAGTGGCGCCTCGAGCGGGCCTACTACCGCGTCGACGTGTCGGTGAAGGGCTATAAGAAGATGCCGTCCGGGACGGATTGGACGGCGGCGGACTTTGTGACGTCGGACGTGGCGTGGGTGGAGACCGGCAAGCAGACGCAGGTCTCGGCCTGGGTGGAGGCCGACAGGACGCTCGACGTGGTCGCGAACGCCTATGAGGCGGGGGGCTACACGTGGTCGTTCCGGCAGTGGGAATTCGGCGTTGAGGCGGACGAGGAGGAGGGGTGCGTGGCTTCGCTCAAGGTGACGGCCCCCCGTGCGGTCTGCGCGCTGTTCGACACGGTCTCGACGTCGAGCCTCGGCACGGGATCCGTGACGATCGGCGTCGAGCCGGCCGAACTGATGGCCGTGGTTCCGCCGACGAAGTTCGGCGCGATCGAGGTTGCCTATGGCCAGGAGGTTGAACTGACGAGCGGCCTGGCGTCCTTCGCCCCGGCGGAGACGAGCTATGTCGACGCGGACGGCGCCAACTGGGTCGTTGCGGGCTGGGTCGATCTGGCCAACCCGACGGAGACGAACAAGGGCGCCCGCGCGACCATCGATCTTAAGAAGGACGCGGCGGTCGCCTTCAACTGGATCTGGGTGCCGGCCTCGGGCGAGGAGTTCGAGACGGAATACGCGATCGAGTGGACGAACAAGCTGGACAACCTGAGCGCCTCCTACAAGACGAACCTCTGCACGAGCGCGGCCATGTCCGCGGCGGGCAAGACGCTCGCGGACCTCACGGTGACGGCGCCGAAGGGCTTCAAGGCCTCGGTTGCCGAGTCCGATGGCAACGTGGTCGCCTCGCTTGCCCTCGACGAGGCGGTGCTCGTGCCTGCCCTCGGATCCGGACTGACGATCGAACCCCAGGGCGATGGCTCGGTGATCGTCCAGGCACGCGTCGTGAACGGCGTGAAGGGCTTCTGGTACGGGCTCTATTCCACGGACACGCTGACGGGCGAATGGTCGCTGGTCGCGGCCGGCGAGTTCACGGCCGGCGTCCCGGTCGAGCAGCCCCAGGCGGACGGCGAGGTCCTGGTGACGATCGCGGTGCAGCCCGAGGCGGCCCAGAGGTTCTACAAGTTGAAGGTGACGGATGTCAATCCGTCGAAGTGAGACGTCGAAAGGATTTTCCCCTTGCCCCCCGCGGGGGGGGCATGATAAAATAACGCGTGGCTTCAGAGGAGTGCACCCTCAAAAGGCATGAACAATTGATGAGAAATTTCGCGAGACGAGTCGTCGCGCCGATACTTTCGGTCGCGGCCTTGCTCTTTTTCACGGCGTTGACGGGTTGTGGAAAGGGCGAGTCTGGTTCTGCCGACCGGACGAAGGATTCCGCGTACCGTGCGGCCCTGAAGGGTTCGCGCGACGCCCAGGCGAGCATTGCGCGGCGGCAGCAACCGCTGTTGGCCAACGCGGAACGCATGCGGGCGCGCGCGAAGGCGGCGCTGGGCGCGGGCGCGACGGACGCGCAGGTGGAGTCCGAACTGGATGCAAATCCGGCGAAGTACCCGGGCTGGAAGGAGCTCAAGGCCAGCCTGGCCCAGGCGGGGAAGGACATGGATGCCGCGCAGGCCAAGGCGCGCGCCACCATCCGCAAGCGGATTTTGAAGGAGGCGGCCGAGAAAAAGGCCGCCCGGAAGACGAAGTAGCTTAGGTTCACGAAGAGGAAGCGAACATGAAGAAAAACAAGAAGCTGGGGATTTTCGCGGCAGCGTTGACGATGCTCGCGTGCGCCCTGCCCAATGTCTCGCGCGGTGCGGGTGACATTTGGTCGATTGAGCCGTACCAGGACGCCGAGACGGTGAACCGTGACTTTGGCACCACCCAAGCCCAGCCGTTGTCCGTGGGCGATGTCTTCAAGATCAAGGTCCGCCTCCTGAATCGGAACTACATGAAGGTCATCGGCGGCCTCCAGGATCCGAAGCCCTGGACGTTCGCCTATGTGGGCACTCCGGGCGGTGAACTTCTGGCCACGGCCAATCTTCCGAAGCTGGGCGTCTGGGTGAGCGGCAAGCTGAAGTACGCGGAGCTTGACGGCGATCCGACCCCGGCCGGTTCCGAGAAGGATCCCGACAAGTACTACTTCACGGACCTCATCTTCAAGTACACGGTCGAGGCGGGCGATCTGGCGCTTCCGATCAAGCTCGCGAACCCCAGGGGCGACGGCCCGATCGAGGTCAATGCCTCGATTTCCGGCGAGTACTATCTGAAGAACGGTCGCGGCGCTGCTGAACTCGAGTCCTGGGAGCTTCAGAACGTGGACGGCGACAAGTGCTCCCTGACGTTCACGGACGTCGAGGAGTCCACGCGGCTGCAGCCCCCGGCGCCGAATCGGACGTGGGACTTCTCCAATCCCTCGATCTACATCCAGGCGATTGATCTGGATTCGAACTATGCCGACGAAGAGAAGGGCGTGTGGCGCGAGATTGCTTCGGGGCTTACTTCCTCGACCCCGATCGATCCCACCATCGTCATCCCCGGTGGCAATGCCGGTACGATCGACCTCTATGTGTGGACCAAGGATTCCTCCGTCGCGAAGGTCGTCGCCGGTGGAAACGTGCTGGGCGTGACTGAAGAGCAGGACATCTTCGGCAACAAGTACCAGGTTGGGCGCGTCCGCATCCCGGCGACGGCGACTTCCGTTTCCTTCAAGATCCTCGCGGGTGACACCGCGGGTGCCATGACCGACGTCTACCTCGCCTCGACGCCGACGAATGTCTATGACATGGCCGAGGAGCTCCTCACCAACTTCGTGACGCGCACGGTGAAGGTGATCACGCCTCCGCCGCCGTTCGTGTCCGTCGCCTTCGCCGATGGTGCGGACCGCACGATCGTCGCCGACGGTAACTTCTCCTCTTACAAGACGGTCCTCCAGGTTAACCTCTCCCAGCCCTTCACGTCCGATGTGAAGCTGACACTTAAGCCGACCGTCAAGAACAACGCCTCCGCCGATGCCTGGAAGTACATCGGCATCTCCCAGTACGACAACTCCGACGTCTACCTGCAGCGCGAGTCGACGGTCACGGTTCCGGCTGGTAGCAAGACTTCCGCTCCGATGTACGTCTATGCGCTTGCCGCGGACATGTGGACGCGCGATCTGACGAACGGCATCGTCATCCAGGCGACGCTGGACGACCCTCCTGCGGCGCAGGCCTTCTATACGGGCACGCCGGTCGACGCGACGCTGCACATCGATGTCGCGAAGCCGGTCGTGACGATGCCGGATGCGCCTTTTACGGGCACGAGCAGCATCCAGAGCGGCGAGACGACGGTCTTCTCCGTTGGCGTTTCCGACTCCTACGCCAACCTGACGGGCACCTATGACGTCTACCTGAATGAGAACAATTCGTTCAAGGGCACGGAGACGCCGATCGCCACGGGGCTTTCCCCGGTGAATGGCGTGCTCTCCGTCCCGTACGTGTTCATCAGCACGGGGCTTGTCACCTCCCGCATCAAGGTCCGCAACAGCGCGGGCATCGAGTCTGCGGTGGTGAGCTTCGAGGTCAACGGCCTTGCGCCGCGCTCTCTGAAGGGCGAGCCGGCTGACGGCAACGTCGACAAGATCTACGCCGAAGGCAAGGAAGCTTCGATTCGCGCCACGTTCGAGCCCGCGTTCTCGCTCGCGACCGAGGCCTACGTCTTCCTCGAACCGCAGGACGAGGCGTCCTCCAACAAGGTCTCCAGCCTGAACTTCGAGCGCGGTGTCCGCATCCAGAACGGGCAGGCCGCCGCGTCTGTGCCGCTGAAGCTGAGCCTGCTGGACGGCACGGTCGCCACCGAGACGAGCGGCCTCCGCTACAAGATCAAGATCCGCACGGCCGAGAAGTATGACGAGGGCAACGAGATCGAGGGCTACACGTCCGCGGACTACAACATCTTCGTCACGAACGTCGTGCCCCGCGTGGACACGGTCTACATGGGCGGCATCTGGCAGCCCGAGTTGAACGCGGACGGCAAGCTGATCATGGCCGGCCAGGCCGCAGTGGGTGTCCGCAAGGTCTTCACGTACGTGCCGGCGGATGGCGAGGTCGATGCCGATCTCACGAACGGCACCTTCACGGCGAAGTGGACGTTCTATGACGGCGCCGGCTTCACGACGAATGTCGTCGGCTCCCCCTACGAGGTCCAGGTTCCCTACACCTTCGTCAACGGCGGTCGCCAGCGCGTGACGGTCGAGCTGCAGGACAAGGACCTGCACGACCTGGGCGCGATGAAGTTCGGGCCGAAGTACGAGTTCTACGTCAATGTCGTGGATACGCCGTCGGTCGAGCTCTCGCCCCGTGACGGCAGCCAGGTCTTCACGGAAGCGCAGAACGGCGACAAGGGCGTGATCAACGTCCGCCTGACGCTGGCTCCGGACGCCCCGGTGAAGGTCAAGCTCGAAGTGACCCGCAACGGCGCAGACAATGGCAACTATCCGCTGCCGGGCCTGAGCACCACGGAGCTCGACTTCGCGCGCGGCGTCACCGAGCGCAGCTTCAACCTGAAGGACCTCGACGGTACCGAGATGGGTGCGAACGAGGGCTACCGGATCACGGCCAAGGTGATCACGGAGACGAAGAATGCCGACGGCATCCGCTACTGCGACCTCTATCTCCCCGCGACGGACTTCTCGATCTACATTTCGAACGTTCCGCCGGAAATCATCCTGCCCGATCCCGCCGACACGAACGTCTACGTGACGACGCTGTCGAAGGAGGAGATCATCCGCTGGAACGTGAAGGAAGTCGCGAAGAACGACATCCTCTCCGGCGACGGTCTGATCGTGACGATCATGAACTCGGAAGGTGCCTACACGGTCGTCCGCACGCATGAGACGTCGGGCGTCTATACGAACAAGTTCACGGCGTCCGGTTCCGGCAAGTGGGTCAGCGTGCAGGTGCAGGACAAGGACGGCGGTTCCTCCGTCATCGCGAAGAAGTTCTTCGCGATTGCCGCGGGCAAGCCGCTTGCAATTTGGCCGCAGGGCCCGTTCGGCGATGGCGAGAACGGTGGTGGGCAGAGCGACCTCGCGAAGGCCTACATCAAGAAGGCCGCGAGCAAGGGCGGCCTGGGCAAGGGCCGCGTGTGGGCCGTCAATGATGCCCGTCCGCAGATCGACCACTTCCTCCAGACGTGGACGTTCACGGAAGGTGTCAACCAGGCCCGCGTCAAGGCCTACGGCTACCGCGTCGGCGATGTCGACAACAAGACGCTGAACGGCGGCGAAGGTTTCGGCGTCACGGCTGGTGGTAGCATCTTCGAGGGCACGTCGCCCTATACCTATGCCAACCCCGAGGAGAAGGACAGCTTCTTCTTCGGCTGGATTCTGGACACGGTTGACGAGGGCGGTCTCCCGACCGGCACGGCGTTCATCGATCCGCGCGTCGGTGTCGCGGACCAGATGTTCAAGCTCCCCGACGACGAGGACGATGCGGAATCCTATGCGTCGACCTGGGTTGAAGTCCTCTTCTCCCTCGAATGGCACAAGACGGACAACGTGGGCGACATCAACCAGGACGCCGTCCCCGATCTCGACGCCTCCGACTACAAGCTGGCGGCGCTGGCCGGTCAGGCTGAACAGGGCGGTGGTGCGGCTGCTGGTTCCGAGACCGAGGCCACCGAGATGGTGGATGTCAGCAAGTACAATGGCGACGACGACTGGCTGCCGGCCGCCTTTGGCTCGAACCCGCTGAATCCCGAGAAGCCCGGCTGGGGGAAGGGCAAGCCGTTCACGGCCAAGCTTGAAATCCGCGGTCTGGGCGACGGCCTGAACCGCATCAAGAACGGTGTCGCGTCCGATCCGTGGCTCACCGAGGCCGAGACGAACGCGCTCATGTGCGCCTATGTCGCGGCGAAGAAGGCCGGGGGTGCGAGCGCGGACGACCTGGTCGCGGCCGCGGCCGACATCAACGGCGCGCTGACGTGGCTGAAGGGCGAGTGGAAGAAGGGCCGCGGCGGCTGGAACGTCGAACGTCCGACGGACCCGACCGTCGCGGACACGGACGGCGATGGCCTGGATGACGGTTTCGAGTACTTCTTCTGGTACTTCGCCCGCGTGGGCATTGTCCAGAACGGCGAGTGGAGGCGCCTGACGGGCTCGCGCTACAACCCGATGAATCCGGGCCAGGGCACGCCCATCTCGTCCGAGGAAATCGTCGCGGCGTTCGACCCGCTGGTTGCCCGCCCCGAACTTGAGAACGACTTCGACGGCGATGGCCTCACCGACGAGGAGGAGTACACCCTCGGCACGAATCCGTGCAGTTGGGACTCCGATGGCGACGGCGTGAGCGACTACTACGAAGTCATGGCCGGCACGGATCCGCTGGACAAGAAGGACGGCGGGCAGAACCCCGACGGCGACTTCATGGCCCGCATGGACAGCGAGGTCGAATACACGATCATTACGACCGCCGAGGGTCGCAAGTTCTGCGTGCCGGTGCTCGAGGGCGGCATCGCCCTCACGGCGAGCACGAACGTCGAGGCGAAGACGGTCTGGACGGTGAAGACGCTTGAAGGCGGTTCGAAGACGAATGTCTACTTCACGCTCGAGAAGCCGGTCCTGGTGAACGACACCTACCTCGCGCTGGGCGATGACAACTGCTGGAAGGCGATCAACGCCGGTACGGACAAGGAGCCGAAGTACTTCCTCGGTGCCGAGGCCACGCTGGCACCCGGCGTGCAGGTTGTCGAAGTGAGCGACGATGCCGCCGAGCAGTCGTTCGCCGAAACGACCGGCTTCGTGGGCGGCCTCGAGCTGTTCCGGTATGGTTCCGATGCCGATGGCATCTGGGTGCCGTGCGTGGTCGACGGCGCCTGGATGGATCAGGAATTCGACAAGACGGGCAAGCCGGTTGAGAAGGTCTTGAACGTCGTCGCGTACGAGACGAACGCCAAGATCAGCTACCTGCACCACCAGGTCTACCAGCAGGCCGGATTCGACCCGCGTACGGCGTGGAACAAGAACGACGCGGGCTACGTGGCCTCCCGCTGGCAGAAGCCGGCCGAGGGCGACACGGGGCTCGCGGTGAACACCGTGCCGTACACGACGCGTGACGAATATCTCCTGATCTCCTACTGCTACAACGTCGTGGCCTCCACGAACGCGCGGGGCAATCCGGTTCCGTTCACGGCCCATCGCTCGGCGGCTCAGGATGCGGCCGAGTTCAAGGCGGGCGCCAAGACGATGGCCGAAATCATCATGGACGCATGCACGAAGCCGACGCCTGCGTTCGCGCAGAAGGACGCGTCCTCGAGCGAGAACGAGGAGGAGGCCACGGTCGTGGTCAACAGCTGGAAGGATGACGTCCATGGCGCCGACACGGACGGCGACGGCATCCCGGATGGCTGGGAGCTCTATGTCGATCTCGACCCGATTCTCACGAAGGACGGGGCGTGGACGAATAAGGACCTCGACATCCTCGATGACGACCTCCTGCCTCCGGTGCACGAGTTCGCGGGCGTTGACTCCTGCAATGCCTACACGAACGTCCCGTCGATCTACCAGAACCATCCGGGTGTGACGAAGGGCTGGTGGAACAAGTTCTTCCCGACCGACCCGCTGGACGAGGACACGGATGGCGACCACCTCGTCGATGGGTTCGAAGGCGCCACGACCAATGCGCCGTTCTATGTCGGCCGTACGTTCTACGCTGCGAACCAGGTGAAGATCACGTTTGTCTATGGCCAGAACGACTCGTACCTGGAAGACATGGACACCACGTGCTTCCGCGGCGGCGGTCTCAACCCGTGCTCGGTCGATACGGACCAGGACCTGTTGCCGGATGCCTGGGAATGGCAGTTCGCCGGCGTGGTCTTCAATGAGAACTGCATGCCCGTCAACGTTGCGCTGGAAGCGCGCGACGTGGAGTCGATGCATGTTTCCGATGGCCTTGCCGAAGGCCAGGTGGTGAGCGGCTACTACATCTCCGGCGGTATGGACGGCACCTGGGGCAAGGATGCCTACGGCGTGCGGGTCAAGGACGATGTGACGGGCACCTACCGTGACACGGATTGGGACCATGATGGTCTGCAGAACTACCAGGAATACCTGGTGCAGAGCCTGCGTCACCTCCGTTACGACGATGCCGAGACGCCGCTGATGGGCCGCTACCTCAACTGGGACGAGGCGGGCGTCAAGCAGGACATGCCGTTCATCGGCTTCATCCCGATGCAGACGTGGGATGGCGAAGCGTTCAAGGAGACCTGCCTGAAGGCCGGCTACAAGGGAGCTTCGGACTTCGACTACGCGCGTCTGGGCTACTTCGCCCGTCCGCCGAAGTCCTGGGATCGACTGGCCCAGTGCACCAAGGGCCTGGCTTGCAACAACTACAGCGAGCCTGGCTACCGCATCATGCTGCCGCCTGCGGCGCTGAACAACATGGGCGGATGGACGATGGCCGCTGGCTACGCCACGACGGATCCGCGCCAGTGGGACTCGGATAACGACGGCATGGACGACTACTATGAGTTGTTCCACGGTCTGAACCCGCTGCTGGGCAGCGCGTCCAATCCGTCCGCCGGCAATCTGACGACGGCCGTGGGCGTCACGGGCGTGAGCAACCTGATCTACGACCGCATCGCGGGTATCTATGGCGAGGAGGTTACGTCCTGGTACAACGCGTGGACGCGTTGGGACAAGGAGGCTTTCGACAAGCCCGGTTCCGACAAGTTCGATGCGATGAAGTATCCGTGGATGATCGGTACGGCCGAGTGCGACGCCGATGGCGATGGCATCCGCAACGCGGACGAGGCGCTCTTCGTGAACGACGTCGCGCCTGCCGCCGCGCATACGGACCCGACCCCGCTGTGGATGACCGACAGCTCGTCGAAGAAGAGCGGCGGACGGCTGCACGGTGCCAGCTTCGTGGCGCAGTACTACCAGCTGGACCCGACTTGGGGCCCCTATGCCGACCTGGGCAAGCTGTGGGATCGCAACACCCTGTGGATCAAGGGGCTTGTCAGCGAGGGCCAGACGCGTTCCTTCAAGTTCGCGTTCGAAGAGAACGAAGGCTACGACACGGATGGCGACTTCTCGAGCGACGCCACTGAAAAGACGAAGAAGATCGTGTCCGCCACGGATGCCCTGTACTTCGGTGATCCGGACCGCCGCCAGGCGATGTGGTTCCCGGGGCAGGACAGCGCGCTGGCGTCCTTCATGGGCACGCAGCTCCGTCCGAACTCCTACGAGTACGACATGCTGAAGCAGTTCACGGTCGAGGCTTGGATCTGCCCCGAGGATGTCTCGCGCGAGCAGGTCATCCTGGAGCGCGTGGCCTACTACGATGCGTCGACGCTCTCGAACAACGTTGCGGCGATCCGCCGGAACTTCCGCATCGGCATCGAGCTCGACGCCGACGGCCAGGCCCACCTCTATGGTGAGTTCCAGGGCAGGACCGTCGACAGCGGCGTGGCTCATGTGGCCCTCAAGCAGGTGTTGGTCGAAGGCAAGTGGGTGCATGTCGCGCTCTCGTTCGATGGCTCCACTCTGGCGCTGTACCTGGATGACGAGGACACCCCCTCCGCGCATGCGGACGGCGTGACGGTGATTCCGGCGAACGGTGTGAACATCCGTCTGCAGGAGGCCGGCTACACCAGCACGCGTCTTGAGCACGGCTACTCCACCGTTCCCTGCGCGATGCTCGTGGGTGCGGAGGCGCTCGATGTGGGTGCGCTTTCCGCCTCCGACAAGACGACGTGGAATTCGTTCGGGTCCTTCTTCAAGGGTTACGTGGACGAAGTTCGCATCTGGGACGGCGCCCGTTCCGGCGTGGACATCCGCAACGATGTTTCCCGCCGTTACTCGCTGGCCGACGTCAAGGCTCACCGCGATGCGATCTTCAACGAGTGGGTTGACGGTGCGCGCCGCTACAATGGCATGTCTCCCGAACTCCTCCAGGTCTACAACTTCACGACGATGCCGGGCGCCGTCGACGAAATCGACGTGGTTGCGCAGCCGACAGGCTTCGCGAAGGGCGTGACGGACAATGTCCGCATCAACGGCAAGCCGGTCGATCTGGAAGTCGGCTGGTGGAGCGACCTCTCCGTCCACAGCACGGTGTACACGAAGTACGAGATCCTGCCGCGCATCCAGAACCTTGTCGGCCATCTGCCGGTTTACGATGGTTCCGCGCTGGATACGGAGTACTGGAGCGCGAACTTCGCCGGCGTGAAGACGGCGCCGGGCAGCGGCTTCTCCTCGTTCCTGTTCCCGAACACGGCCAACCCGTACTCGTTCTGGAACTACTGCCAGGAGCGTTTCTACCACATGGAACGCCTCGGCTACCTGACGTCGAGCTCGAACGTCGTGACCTCCGTAAAGGGACTGGATGCCAAGTACGAGTTCGACCTGCGGTCCGGCTTCGTCGGCACGGGCGACCTGGTTCCGCTGGGCGGCGCCTTCGCGAAGCGCGCGGAGCAGATGTGGGACGGCTACGCGGCCGACGCGTGGGACCAGACCGGTACCGATATGGACGGCAACGGCCTGCCTGACTGGTGGGAAGAGGTTGCCGCGGCGTACGGCGCTCCTGAGAAGATGGATGCGACGACCCTCCTGAACTACAACGGCGAGATGATTACCGCCGCGGAGGCCTATCTCCGCGATCTGGCGCTGGGCATGCTCCCCGGCGGTTCCGTCAACGCCGCGTTCAACACGGAGCGCGTTGACAGCAACGGCGATGGCCTGCCTGACACGTGGCAGAAGATCTACGGCCTGCTTGACCAGGGTCCGCAGGACGATGCGGACGGCGATCAGCTCTCCAACTACGCGGAGTACATGATCAGTGACTGGTTCAAGTTCCGCCGGCTTGATCCGAAGGCCACCCGCACCTTTGCGGGCAAGGGTCAGAAGGTGCCGGACTACTTCCTGAAGGTCGGCAAGCTCTATCTGGGCGAGATGTTCTCCGATCACGACATGATCGAGGACTGGTGGGAGGACAGCTTCAAGAATCCGAGAGCGGCGTCCCGCTTCGCCTACGATGCCCAGAACGACTGGGATGACGATGGCTGGAGCCTGTTCGCCGAGGCGCGTGCCGGCACGGATCCGACCCGTATCTCCTCGCTGAGCGTGGATGCCATCACCCAGCCGGACTACCCGGTGCCCGTGGTGCAGATGACCGTGAAGTACAACGGGGCGCAGGATGTCGCCTCGAAGGGCGTGATCGTCCAGGCCTTCCGGAAGGGCGACACTTCGGGCAAGCCCGATGCGCTGTGGCGCATCGAGGCGGCCGGTGCGGAGGGGGCCGGCTCGAACTCCGACGAGAATGTCGGCGTGAAGAAGTCCAAGCTGATCGGCGCGAATCCGAACCGCGAGGTCGGCCTCACGCTCGGGCCGGGCTCCGTCGTGGCGGGCACCGTCACGGTCGAGTTCAAGGACGTGTTCTGGCATCATGTCAGCTCCGTCGTGCGCGACGGCGTCGAGTCGATCTTCCGCTCCGATGCGGGCGACAGCTCCACGGCGGTCTGGGTCAAGGGTGCGAACGACCGTGCCCACGTCAATGACAACACGATGGGCGACATCGTGATGATCACGACGAACGTGAACTCGGGTGCCGACAGCAGCATGGTGGTTGGTACGATCAACTACCAGACCGGTGCGATCGACCTCGACATGGGCAAGTTCAAGGGCGGGCAGAAGTCCAACCTCGTCACGGAAACGTGGTACTGGACGATGACGGGCGCGATTGCCTATCAGTTCCAGGACTACGACTACACGGACTACTCGAACTCCTACGTGAAGGTCACCTGGACGAGCAAGCAGCCAGACCAGGGCCTGCCGCAGACCTACTACCTGTCTGATCCCGAGTCGGCCAGCAAGGGCAACAGCCGCGGCCGTCTGCGCGAGGGCATGAACATGTTCACCGCCTTCGTCGATATGGATGGCAATGGCGTGTGGAGCGCCGGCGAGCCGTTCGGCGCCATTTCCGACATCGATGTCGGCTGGAGCAGTGTCGCGCCGTTCACCCTCGAGCTGACGGATACGAACCCGTCGATCCTCCGCGTCGACCTTGCGACGGCGATTGCGGCCGGTGCGCAGGAGTTCGCCGAGTTCAACCAGCTGACCGACCGTGGCCAGATGGGGGCGTACTACGACAATGTCGGCACGATCGCCGGTACGAACGTCCCGCCGGTGAATGCGACGCGCGTCCGTGTGGTGCGTTCGTTGATCAACGGTTATCCGCGGAACGGGACGCAGCCCTACAGCGAGGTCGTGTTCGACGACACGTTCAACCTGACCGCGCACGGCATGCTGTCCGAGGCGGATCTCCGCGCCCGTGGAATCCTGGACCTCGACTGGGACCAGCTGCGCACGCGTTGGGCTCTGACGCACAACAACGACCTGTCGGGGCTGAGCAGCCTGCAGCATGCGACGTACCGCATCGTCATCGGGTCCGGCTCCGTTGCCGACGAATCGACCGGCGTGCCGAACAACAAGCTCTCGGCGATGTTCGTCACTGCGTTCGAGCCTGGATCCGAGCAGACCCTCGCGGTGCCGCTTTCCCCGGCTGGTATCGTGGCGGCGGGTCAGCCGACCTTCCGCTGGACGCACAGGGCCGTGGACGCCGACGGCGTGAAGATCAAGGACTATCCGGCCTTCCGTCTCCGCGTCTGGACGACGGGCACGCGCAAGCTGGTCTACGATTCGGGCGACCAGCCCGCGCCGGCGCGTGATGCGAACGGTGTCTACAGCTGGACGCCGCCGCTCTACGCCGACGACGTGACCCCGCAGGGCATGGTGTTCTCGACCACGAACAACTACACGTGGACGGTTTCGATGCTCGATGCGAAGTTCCGCACGCCGAATGCCGGAGAGGTGAACAAGGAGTTCCGCATGGAGGCCTCCGGCAACCTCGGCACGACGAGCGACTACGGCAAGATCAAGGTCGCGGTCCGCTACTTCGGGCCGGGTGCGGCGACGGACAAGCCCGCCAAGGGCGCCAAGCTCGTCCGCGTGCAGGCGTTCACGACGCCGGACTTCGCCGGTATGCCGGCGGGCGAAGGCTGGGTGACGAACATCGCCCACCTGGCGTCGACCGACAACCTGGAGGAGAATGCGTCGATCCTCGGCCTGCCGGCTGGAACGTACTATGTCCGCGCCTTCCTGGACACGGATGGCGACGGCTCCTGCGGCGAGTGGGAGAGCTGGGGCTATGCCAACTTCGTCGGCGCGGGCCGCAGGGATGCCTACACGGTGATGCCGGTCGTCCTGAAGGGACAGAGCGTCCCGAAGGTGACGGTCTACCTCGAGGACCGCGATACGGACTTCGACGGCCTGCCGGATGTCTACGAGATGGAGGTCAACAAGAACATGATGAAGAGCTCCCCGACCGGTGCGACCTTCTTCACGCGGGTCAACCCGAACCTCCTTGCGAAGATCACCGACATCCCGGCGGAAGCAACGCAGTACCTGGCGATGGGCTATCTCAATGCCCTGGCGATGCCGGATACCATGCTCTCGGCCTCCGCGGGCCTCCTCCTATCCGATGCGGACGCCGAGACAGCGGCTCCCGAAACGGTGACGGTGGCGATCACGGCCTTCTCGCTGGCGGACGGCATCAAGCTGGACATCGGCACGGAGGTGTCGGGCAGCGCGGGTGACTACCTGGTGGTTTCCGACAGCGCCAAGGTCGGGGTCCAGATCGTGGCCTCCGAGACGGCGGACTTCGCCAACGCGAAGAGCGTGGACGTGAAGGATGTCGTCATCCGGGCGAACGCGGTCACGACGGAGCTCATCACGGGCGAGGAAGTCCGCAAGGCCCTTGAGGTGAGCGGCGCCGAATCGGCAGCCTTCATCAAGGTCCGGCTCGTCCAGAAGTAAGTCGAAGGGAATCCCCGCCGCCTCCGTGCGGCGGGGAGTTTTATTGGCACAGCACATGAAAAAGATCCAGAAAGTCCTCGTCGTCAACTGCGGCTCCTCGTCGCTCAAGTTCCAGCTCTTCGACATGAGGGGCGAGCAGATGCTCTGCAAGGGCCTTGTCGAGCGCATCGGCATCGACGGTTCGCGTCTCGTCTACACGAAGACGGGCTGCGACAAGGTCGTGCGCGAGGTTCCGATGAAGAACCACGTCGAAGCGATTGCGCAGGTCATGGCGGTCCTGACGGACGCGGAGGTCGGCGTCATCAAGTCCCTCTCGGAGCTGGACGCCATTGGCCACCGCGTCGTGCATGGCGGCGACAAGTTCTCCGCTCCCGCGCTGATCAACGCCGCGGCGAAGAAGCTGATCCAGAAGTGCGTGCCCCTTGCGCCCCTCCACAACCCCGCGAATCTGCAGGGTATCGAGGCGTGCGAAAAGGCGGCGAAGGGTGTGCCGAATGTCGGCGTCTTCGACACGGCCTTCCACCAGACGATGCCCGGCTGCGCGTACGAGTATGCGCTGCCCCGCAAGGTCGCCCGCAAGTATGGCATCCGCAAGTACGGTTTCCACGGCACGTCCCACAAGTTCATTGCGCAGGCCGCCGCCGCGTGGCTGAAGAAGCCGCTGAAGAAGGTCAACCTCGTGACCTGCCATCTCGGCAACGGCTCCTCCATCGCCGCCGTCAAGGCTGGCGAATGCATCGACACGACGATGGGACTCACGCCGCTGGACGGTCTCGTCATGGGCACCCGTTCCGGTTGCGTGGATCCGGGCGTGCTCTTCTTCCTCGCGAAGCAGGGCTACTCGGTCGAGCAGCTCGACAAGATGCTGAACAAGGAGTCGGGCTTCCAGGGCCTTTCCGGCGCGATGGGCGGCGACTCCCGCGACGTGGTCGCGAAGGCCAATGCCGGCGACATCGATGCGGTCGAGGCGCTCGAGGCCTTTGGTCATCGCGCGGTGATCTACATCGGCGGCTACAACACGCTTGTCGGCGGCGCCGACGCGATTGTCATGGCGGGTGGCATCGGCGAAAACGCCGCGGAGCTCCGCGAGCAGATCGTCAAGCGCCTCGGGGCGCTTGGCGTGAAGCTGGACAAGAAGGCGAACCTCAAGGTCCGCTTCGGAGCCAGCGGGGTGATTTCCACGAAGGACTCCAAGATCCCCGTGGTGGTCATTCCCACGAACGAAGAGCTGATGATCGCCCGCGAGACGGTCGCCGTTCTTTCCAAGTAAGCCTCGGCCGGGGGGATTTCAAGCTCCTCGGCCATCCCTCCCTCCGCGTCCACATGGCTCGCGGAGGGACGTTCACTTTGGACGGCCTCCGGGAGCCGGTTCCGTCGCAGCATTCCATCAACAACCCTCAAGTTTGAGAACCACAATGAACGCAATCAAGTCTATCATCGAAAAGGCCTCGAAACTCAACGGCACCATCGTCCTGCCCGAGGGCATGGATCCCCGCGTCATCACCGCGGCCTGCAGCTGCGTGGACCGCAAGATCTGCACGCCCATCGTGCTCGGCACGCCGCAGGAGATTTCCGACGCGGAGGCGAAGTCCGGGCTTTCCCTTGCCGAGCGCGGGATCAAGGTCATCGACTACACGACGGATCCGATGGGCGACGAGCTGGCGAAGGTCTACCTCGAGGCGTGGAACGCAAAGGAGTCCCGCAAGCCCGTCGAGAAGCAGAAGATCATCGACCTCGCGGCGGCGACGAAGACGCTGCGCACGAAGCGCATCTACTTCGGCGGCATGATGGTCAAGCAGGGCCTGGTCAACGGTCTGGTGGCGGGCTCCATCGCCTCGACGGGCGACATGCTCCGCGCCGCGTTCCACACGCTCGGCACGCAGAAGGGCGTGAAGACGGCCTCCAGCTGCTTCATCATGGACCTCCGCGAGCCTACGGCGAGCGGCGACAGCGTGCTGGCGTTCGGCGACTGCGCCGTGATTCCCAACCCCACGGCCGAGCAGCTGGT
>JAEDMN010000043.1 GCA_016302985.1 Kiritimatiellia bacterium
CGCTGCCCGTGAAGATGTACGTGGACTGGATCCGCGTGTACGAGCCGATTGCGGGGAAGACGGCGGAGCCGGCGCGCGTGGTCAAGTCGGGAACTTGAGAACAGGAGGCATGAGGAGCCTCCGCGCGCTTGGGGACCGGCCCTTTTGTTTATGCGGCATGGCAAGTTGTGGATGATCGGAGGATGTGCTAGAATCATCGGCATGATGTTCAAGAAGGTGTTTTTCGGATCGCTGGCCGCCGCGCTCGCATGCGGCGCCGTTGCCAAGGACGTCACGTGCGTGTGCGTGTACTATCCGCACTGGCACCGGTACGCGAAGGGCGACGAATGGTTCTCCTCCAAGTGGAGCTGGTCCCAGGGCGAATGGGCGTTCGTGAAGGACGCGAAGCCGCGCTTCGCCGGACACAAGCAGCCTCTGCGTCCGTACGCGGGCTTCCTCGACGAGAGCAATCCCGCGGACATGGCGAAGGACATCGCCCTCGCCGCGAACGCGGGCATCGGCGTCTTCCTCTACGACTACTACTGGTACGACGGCAAGGTCACGCAGGAGGACGCGCTCGAGAAGGGCTTCCTCGGCGCGCCGAACCGCGACCGCATGAAGTTCGCGCTCATGTGGTGCTACCACGAGCGCAACGACCAGTTCCGCCCCGAACTCGGGAAGCCGCGCCGCCGGCTGATGTCCCTCGCGCACACGCCGGAGGAGTTCCAGGGCCTGATCGCGCACAGCGTGAAGCACTACTTCCCGCGTCCCGAATACTGGCGCCTCGACGGGAAGCTCTTCTTCTCCATCTACAACGCGCCGTATTTCACGAAGAACCACGGCGGCGACGCGGCGAAGATCCGCGCCGAGCTGGACGCGGCGCGCGCGCAGGTGCGGGCGGCCGGCCTCGGGGAGGTCCACTTCAACGCGCAGAACCCGCGCAGCGTCGGGCAGATCGCGTTCCTGAAGGACTGCGGCTTCGACTCCGTGACGGACTACAACCACAACACGTACATCCTCCCGCCGAAGGAGG
The DNA here is from genome assembly GCA_016302985.1 of Kiritimatiellia bacterium. Taxonomy (GTDB): domain Bacteria; phylum Verrucomicrobiota; class Kiritimatiellia; order RFP12; family UBA1067; genus RUG572. The sequence continues at coordinate 1,013 of JAEDMN010000043.1, forward strand.
CCTACGCGCGGCGCCAGAAGGGACAGTGGGAGGTCGACTACGCCGACGCCCTGCCGCACAGCCGCGCGCGCTGGACCGAAATGGCGAAGGGCGCGCTGCCCTACTTCCCGCAGGTCACGACGGGGTGGGACTCCACGCCGCGCTGCAGGCCGGACGAGCCGTATCCCTGGAAGAAGGACGAGTATCCGTACTCGATGACGTTCCGGAACAACACGCCCGACCTCTTCCGCCGGCATCTCGCGGACGCGAAGGCGTTCGCGGAACAGGACCCGAAGAATCCGGGCGTCGTCTACGTGAACGGCTGGAACGAGTACACGGAGGGCACGTACCTCGTGCCGAACAACTTCGATTCGGACGGCTTCCTGCGCGCGGTCGCGGACGTCTTCGGCCGCCGTCCCGCGGACGAGTACACCTATGTCAACCCGTCCACGAAGGCCCTCTGCACGATTCCCGCGCCGGACAGGGCCAACGTCGCGTACGGGCCGCATCCGAAGCAGAAGGTCGACCTCTTCCTGCCGAAGGGGCGCAAGGGTCCGTTCCCCGTCTTCATGTACATCCATGGCGGCGGCTGGAGCGCGGGCGCGATGGAGGACCACATCCTCGCCGCGTCCATCCGCGCCATCCTCGACCGGGGCGTCGCGGTCGTCGGCACGGGCTACCGCTACATCCAGGAGGCGCGCGGCGACAATCCGAACTTCCCCGTGGCGGGCTGTCTCGACGACTGCGAGCACGCGCTGAAGTTCGTGAAGGCGCACGCGGCCGAATGGAACCTCGACGTGTCGCGCATCGGCCTGGCGGGCGGCAGCGCCGGCGCCTGCACGTCCCTCTACCTCGCGCTGAAGGACGACAACGCGCTCGGCATCGCGGCGCTGGCGCCCGTCATCCCGCAGACGTCCATGGATCCGCGCGAGACGCGGGAGTGGATTCCGAATGCGACGTATGGCGCGCACGCGTTCGGCTACCGGAACTTCGCCGAGTGGCTCGCGCACCGCGACGAACGCCTCGCGGACATCGAGCGCCTCTCGCCCGCCGCGCTCCTGCGGAGGATCGACCCGAAGAAGGCGCCGCGCATCGTGCTGCAGGCGGGCACGCCCCCGAAGCCGGGCGAGCTCGCGAAGGATCCGACCCATTCGCCCGTCTTCTGCGTGAAGTTCAAGGAACTCGCGGACGCGCGCGGCATCCCCTGCGACTTCATCGCGGGCGGGAAGAAACCCTGTTTCGGAGACGCGCTCGAGCGCGTGGCGGACATCCTGGTGAAAGGGGAGTGACGTGAAGGCATCCATTTCCCTCGCGGCGGCGTGCGCGCTTGCCGGACTGGCCGCAAGCCCGGCGAGGGTCTGAAGCGCGCGCGCTGGAACGTCGAGGCCTGCCGAGCCGGGACGTTCACGGAGAGGCGCACGGTGCGCGCGAACGAGGCGAAGAGCTTCCGCGCGCGCAAGGACGGCAACGTGCTCGAGCTCACGTGGAACCGCCTCGTCGGTTCGGTAGGGTGGAGAAGATGCCGCGGATTTGCTAGAATATGTCCGTCATATGACGGATAAGAACCAGGAACCGCAGGAGCCGCTGCGCAAGGCGGCCGTTGTCGGCGTCGTCGGCCGCACCAACGCCGGCAAGTCGACCATCGTGAACCGCCTCGTCGGCGAGAAGGTCTCGATCGTGAGCCCCGTGGAGCAGACCACGCGCAACACGATCCGGGGCATCGTCGAGGACCCGCGCGGGCAGCTCGTGCTGCTCGACACGCCCGGCCTGCACAAGGCGGTCGGCCCGCTCGGCAAGCTGCTGAACGGCATGGCGCGCGCCTCCGCCGCGGGCGTGGACATCCTGCTGGTGGTGTTCGACGCCGCGCGCGAACCGCAGCTCGAGGACGAGGGCTGGATGCGCCGCGTCGCGAAGGAGATGCCGGCGAAGTGCGTCTTCGCGCTCAACAAGTGCGACCGCTCCCCGTTCTACGAGACCATGTTCCGCGACCTCTGGAAGCAGGTCGCGGCGGAGACGGCCGCCGCGCCGCGGAAACCGCGGAAGGGCGAAGCGGAGGCGCCGGTTGCCCCCGTGGTGATTCCCGAGCCGACGTGGGTGAACGTGAGCGCGATCCGCGCGCACGGCGCGGACGACCTGATGGACGCGCTCTTCGGCTTCGCGGAGCCCGGCCCCGCGCTCTTCCCCGAGGACATCGTCACCGACTACCCGCGCAAGCTCGCGATCGCGGACGTCATCCGCGAGAAGCTGCTGCAGCGCCTGCGCGACGAAGTGCCGCACGAAGTGGGCGTCGTCGTCGCGAACATCCAGGAAAGGAAGTCGAGCTGGCTCTGCGACGTCACGGTCTACGTCAACCGGCAGTCGCAGAAGGGCATGGTCATCGGCCCCGGCGCGCGGACGCTCAAGGAGGTCCGCCACAGCGCCGAGCCCGAGCTCTCCGACATGTTCGGCGTGCGCGTGAACCTGGAGCTCTGGGTGAAGGTCGTCCCGAACTGGATGAGCAACAACCGCCTGCTGGCGGAAATGGGCTATCTCGGCGCCGAGCAATGATGAAGCTGTCCGCGTCCATCGCCGTCCTGCTCCTCGTCCTGCTCCCGCTTGCCGCCGCGACCAACGACGTCGCCGCGGCGGAGAGCCTCGCCGTCGCCCGCCGGGCGCTCGGCGACGAGCTGTGGCAGATCGCGCGGACGAAGGCCGTGGAGGCCGCCGCATCGACGTCCGACGCGGCGACGCGCGCGCTGGCGCGCCAGGTCGAGCTCGAGTCGCTGGCAGGGGCCGGGAAGCCGGCGGAGATTCTGGCCCGGCTCGACGCCTGGACGGATGCCGGCGGGGACGTGTTCCGCTACTGGCGGGCCTGGTCGCTGGCGCGGCTGGGACGCGCGGCGGACGCGCGGGCGGTGCTGGCCGCACCGTTCACGGATCCCGTGTACGAGGCCCTGTCGCTGCGCCTCGCCGCGCGCCTGGACGTGGAGGCGGGCGACCGCGCGGCCGCGGCCGCGCACTTCGCCCGCGCGTCGGCCGCCCTGGCGAGCAACGCCGTGGCGCGCGCGGAGAACGCCGTGGAGTGGGCGCGCACGCTGGACGCGGCCGGGATGCCCGCGGATGCGCTGGACGTGCTGCGGAAGGAAGGCGTCGTCATGGCGCGCGGCGCGGCGGGCGACGCGGCCCGCCTGCTCGAGGCGCGGCTGCTCGCGAAGACCGGGGACGGTGCCAACGGCGTCCGCCTGCTCGAGAAGCTCGTCGCCGGCGGCACGAACACGGAGGAGCGCGCCTACGTGCTGGCGGCATGCGACCTTTCCGACCTGCTGCTGGCCGGCGGTTCGACCAATCGCGCCCTCCAGGTCGCCTCGAACGCGGTCGGCCGCGCGTCCCGTCCCGATCTCGCGTGCCGGGCGGGCTACACGCTCGGCTTCGCCCTCTTCGCCAGCCCGACGAACCGCGCGGCCGGCGTCGCGCTCGTCACGGACCTCGTGCGCCGCTATCCGGAGAACCCGCAGAGCGGTGCGGCGCAGCTGCGCCTGGCGGACGGCCTGCTGGCGGCGGGCGATGCGGCGGGGGCCGTGCGCGAATACGACGTGCTGCTGCAGTCCTATCCGTCCCACGCGCTCGACGCGCACGTGCTGGAGGGGCGGGGCTGGGCCTTCCTGCGGCTGGGCCGCAGTGCCGAGGCCGTCGGGCTCTTCGCCCGTGCGGCGCAGGTCACGACGAACGACGAGGTGCGGGCGCGGTGCACGTTCAAGCAGGCCGAGGCGCTTTCCGCGGATGGGCGGCACGAGGAGTCCGCCGCGGTGTACGCGGGCGTCGCCCTCGCCGGGATGAAGGAGCAGGCCCGTTTCCGCCAGGCGGACGAGCTGTCGCGGGCGAAACAGACCGCGGCGGCGGGCGAGATCTTCCGGGCGCTCTTCGCGGAAGGCGGCGAGACCGCGGTCGAGGCCGGCGTCCGCGCGGCGGCCGCCGAGCTGACGCTGGGCCGTGTCGAGCAGTCCGTCGAGGCGTTTTCCCGCGTGCTGGACGAGAAGGCCGCGCGCAAGCCGACGCCCGAGCAGCGCGGCCGCGCCCTCTCCGGCCGCGGCCGCGCGCTGTACCGCGCCTACCGCTTCGCGGAGGCCGCGCGGGACTTCGCCGAGGTCGCGCGCCTGCAGCCCGACCGGCAGGCGGAGATGGGCTTCTTCGGCGCGCTCTGCCTCTACGGCGACGGGCGCGAGCGCGAGGCCTACGAACTCGCGCGCAACCTCCTGGCCGGGCTCCCCGAGGGGTCCCCGCTGCGGGGCGACCTCCAGATGTGGCTGGCGAAGTACGACGCGGGCCGCCGCGAGTGGCTGGCGGCGATCGCCGGCTTCGAGGCCTGCGCGGCGAACACCCGGGTCGACGACACGCAGCGGATCGAGGCGCTCGTGCGCGCCGTCCGCTGCGCCGTGTCCATGCCGGACTACGCGAAGGCCGTCGAGCTGGCCGCGCGCGTGGCGACGAACGCCGTGGCGGTGGCGGCGATGTCCGAGCCGCGGCCCGAAAGCGCCTTCGTCGCGGAGGCGATGGTGCTGCAGGGCGAGGCGCTGATCGAACTCGCCCGTTTCGACGACGCGGTCATGGTGCTCGAACGCGCCTGCCTCGTCCCCGCGCCGCCACCGATCCTGCGCCGCGCGGCCATCGCGCAGGCGGACTGCCTCTTCGCGATGGGCGCGGACGACGCGAACCGCTACCGCGGCGCGCTCGCGGCCTACCGCACGCTGCTGCAGGATGCCGACTTGTCCGACTCGCTGCGCATCTCGGTGGCCTTCAAGGTGGGCCGCACCCTCGAGAAGCTCGGCCTCCACGACGAGGCGGCCGCGCAGTACTACGACAAGGTGGTGGAGGCGTACTGGAACGCCGTGCGTCCGGACGCGTCGGACACGAAGCGCCGCCGCTGGTTCGACGGCAACGCGCGCGCCCTGTTCGCGCGCGCAGCCTTCATCCTCGCGGACTACCACGAGGCGCGCGGCGAGCCCGCGGCCGCCGCGAACGTGCTTTCATATGTCGTCGCCGCGCGCGTGCCGGCGGCGGACGAGGCCGCGCAGCGCATTGCGCGCCTGAAGGAGAAGGGCGGATTCCGATGAGCGTGTGGACGATGGTCGGCGGACCCGTGTTCTGGGTCCTGGCGCTGCTGGGCGCGGCGTCCGTGTTCGTGTTCTTCAGCCGGCTGCTGAACCTGCGCCGGGCGCAGATCGAGTACCGGGACTTCGTCCAGGGCGTCGCGAACGTGCTGGGCCAGGGCAATCCCCAGGAGGCGCTCGACCTCTGCGACGACGAGCCGGCGCCGGTCGCGCGCGTCGTCGCCGAGGCGATCCGCCATCGAGACAGTTCCGCGCGCGTCCTGCGCGAGAGCGTGGACGCGGCCGGCCGCGCCGAGGTGGCCCGGCTGGAGCGCCGCCTCGCGCTGCTCGCGATCATCGCGCAGGCCGCCCCTCTGCTGGGCCTGCTGGGCACGGTGCTGGGCATGGCGCGCGTGCTGCTGGCCGTGAACACGGAGGCGCCCGTGTCGCGCGCGGTGCTCATGGGCGGCGTCATGCAGTCCCTCGTCGCGGCGGCGGCCGGCCTGGTCGTCGCCATCTCCGTGCAGGTCATGTACGGCCTGCTGCACGTGCGCCTCGAGCGCATCGTCGTCGATCTCGAGGCCGCGGCGAGCGCCATCCTCGCGCAGCTTTCCACGCGCCGCGGCGGGGAGGCCGCCGCGTGAAGACCGCCTCCCGCACGGCCTCCTCCTGGGGGTGGCTGCCCCCGCCGAGCGAGGGCGTCTGGCGGCATGGCTGCCGCTGGGCGAAGCCGTTCACGGCCGCGGCGCCGTGGATCACGCTGACGCTGCTGCTGGCGATGTTCGGAGTCGTCGAGGGACGCCTGACCGCGGTGCCCGGCCTCGTCTTCGACCTGCCCGCGCCCGTCTCGGGGGATTCCGAGATCCCGGGCCTCGCCGTCGTGCTCGTGCCGGTCGTGCGCGAGGGCGCCCTGTCGCGCGAAACGTACGCCTTCTTCGACGACGCGCGCTATTCGCTTTCGGACGACTTGGCCGTGGAGACCTTCCGCGAGCGCCTGTTCGCGCGCGCGGCGGGCGACGCCGCGGGCACGCTGCTGCTGCTGACCGACGCGCGCGTGCCGACGGGGCACGTGATGCGGCTCGCCGGCATCGCCCGCGAGGCGGGCGTCCGCCACGTCCAGATCGCGGAGCGCCGGGAATGAGGGGGCTGCTCCGGGAACTCTGGCCGCTTTTCGCGGTCGTCGCGCTGACGACGGTCCTCGCGCTGCAGATTCCGCGCAAGGCCCTGTTCTTCGCGCCAGTCCCGCCCCGGCGGCAGGCGCCGTCCGCGTCCTTCGCCACCTATGGTCCGCAGGCCTACGCCCAGCTCGTGCAGAAGGTCCGCATGTCCTGGCAGCTGCGCGCCCAGGGCTTCGACGCCACGGCCGCGAGCCGCGTGGACGAGCTCGACCTCGTCGAGGACTATCCGCCGCCGCCCGAGCTCGGCCTGCCCGCCGGCTTCGCGCGTCGTCCGCCCGCCGTTTCCGCCGCGCCCGCGTCCGCGCCGCTGCTGCCGCCTTCCGTCGCGGATGCCGCGCCGCCCCGGCCCGTCGCCCGCCCGCCGGACGACGGCGACGAGGTCCGGACCCTGCTCCGCCGCGAACTGCTTGAAATCCCCGAATCCCTTAAAGAAACCGAAAAGGAATCCATGCCATGATGACTGAAGAAGAAATCCTCAAGATCTTCGCCGATACGGACGCGCTGCTGTCCGGCCACTTCGAGCTGCGCTCCAAGCTGCACTCCGACCGCTACTTCCAGTGCGCCAACGTCCTCCGTTTCCCGCGCATCGCCGCGAAGCTCTGCGACGAGGTCGTCGCGAAGATGAACGCCGCGTGCGACATCGGGAAGATCGACGGCGTCATCTCCCCGGCGGTGGGCGGCATCCTCGTCGGCCACGAGGTCGCGCGCGCGCTCGACACGAAGTGCGTCTTCGCCGAGAAGGTCCAGGGCGAGGGCCTCGACGCGACGGGCAAGCCGATCACCAGGCTCGCGATGCGCCGCTTCACGCTCAAGCCGGGCGAACGCTACGTCGTCGCCGAGGACGTGGTCACGAAGGGCGGCCGCGTGCAGGAGACGATCGACCTCGTCAAGGCCGCCGGGGCGGAAGTCGCCGCCGTCGTCCTGCTCGTCGACCGCTCCAAGGGGAGCGTCAAGTTCGGCGACATCCCGATGTTCTCGCTCGTCCAGATCCAGCCCACGACGTGGGAGCCCGCCGCGTGCCCGCTCTGCGCCGCCGGCGGTCATCCGGTCCACCCCGGTTCGTGAGCGGCCACGACGGTTTCACCTGTTTCACCGGTTTCATCCGTTTCACCGGTTAATCGGTGAAACAGGTTGTCGGTGAAACAGGTGGTCGATGAAACAGGTTGACAGGTGAAGCAGATGAAGAAGATTGTCCTCCTGGCCGCGCTTGGCGCGGCCCTGGCGTCCCGCGCGGACGCGTCCGTGCTGAAGGGGCGGATGGAGAAGCCGCTTCTGGTGTGCGGCGCGGGGCGCGCCTTCGTCGTCGGGACGGACGGCAAGGTGCTCTGGAACAAGGACGGCTGCGGCAACATCCACCGCGTCTGGAAGCGCGACAACTGGGTCTACTACTCGAACGGCGACCTCTACCGCGTGGACATCCCCACGAAGAAGGCGGAGCTCTTCTACAAGCCGAGCGAGAAGGAGGGCCTGTTCGGCTTCGAGATCCTCGCCGACGGCAACGTCGTCGTCGCGGAGAACGGCACGGACTACATCACCGAGCTGAAGGCCGGCACGACCGAGCCCGTGGTGAAGTTCAAGGGCGACCCGCGGACGAAGGACGGCAAGGTGCCGGGCGCGCACAGCCACTACCGGATGGTCCGGAAGACGGCCGCGGGCACGTACCTCGTCTGCTGCTCGACCGCGAACGTCGTGCGCGAGTACGACGCGAAGGGGACGCTCGTGTGGGAGCAGCCCACGCCGATCCTCGCGAGCGGCCACGCCCCGCTCGCGTTCGACGCGCTGCGCCGCGCGAACGGGAACACGCTGGTCTCCCACCTCGGCGCGATCACCGAGTTCACGCCGGACCACCGGATCGCCTGGCAGTTCACGATCGAGGACGCGCCGGAGCTCAAGCTCGACAACCTCTGCGGCATCTGGGAGCAGCCGAACGGCAACCTCGTCGTCGGCACCTACGCCAACGGCGTCGAGGACGCGAGCCGCGTGACGGCGTTCGAGATCACGCGCGACAAGAAGGTCGTGTGGAGCTACGCCGCCGCGGGCAGGCGCTTCTCCATGATGACGGCCTTCCCGGTCGACTGGAACTAACGCCGCCGCTTCGCGGCCTCGTACTCCGCGAGGCCGCGGTTGCGGAGCAGGCACGACGGGCATTTCCCGCAGCCTGCGCCCGGCACGCCGTTGTAGCAGGTGACGGTGCCGGTCTTGACGAGGTCGAGGATGCCCAGCCGGTCGGCGAGGGCCCATTCCTCGGCCTTCGTCATGTGCATGAACGGCGTGACGATGCGGAAGGGCCACGCCATCGCGAGGCGCATCATGCGCTGCTGGGCGCGGATGAAGACGGCACGGCAGTCGGGGTAGCCGGAGAAGTCCGCCTGCGAGACGCCGGTGTGGATCTCCTTCGCGCCGAGGGACTTGGCCCAGACGCCGGCCGCGAGCAGGAAGAAGGCGTTGCGGCCCTCGACGACGGTCGTGGGGCAGGAGGATCCCTTCTTCCGCGCAATCGCGATCTCGGGGTTCATCAGCGCGTTCGTCGTCAGATGGCGGTAGAAGTCCATGCCGACGACCTGGTGGAGGGCGATGCCGAAGTGCTTCGCGAGGCGCTTCGCGTATGTCGTCTCGATCTGGTGCCGCTGGCCGTACCTGAACGTGATCGCGGCGACGCGGTCCGCGCCGTGCTTCTTCACGGCGAGCGCGAGGCAGGTCGCGCTGTCCTGGCCGCCGCTGAGCACGACGACCGCCCGAATGTCCTGCTTGTCCATGGCGGAGATTATAGCACAGGGCGGCGGATTGTTTGATTGTTGGGCTGGCTGATTGTTTGGTAGACTGTGGGCATGAGATACGGAATGCTGGTATGTGCGCTGGCGGTGTCGCTGGCGGGATCCGGGCGGCAGCTGCCGGAAGAGTCCTGCGACGTGCTGGTCGTGGGCGGCGGCACGGCGGGCATCGCGGCGGCGGGCCAGGCCGGGCGGGCGGGGGCGCGGACGATCCTCGTCGAACGCGGCTTCCAGGTCGGCGGAAACGCGACGACGGGCGCGGTCGACTACCCCGGGCTCTTCCATGCCTGGGGCGAGCAGGTGATTGCCGGCTTCGGCTGGGAGGTCGTCTCCAACTCCATGGTCCTCGCGGGCTGCCGCTTCCCCGACGTCGGCGCCTGGCGGACGAAGCGCCACTCCCAGATCCAGCATCCGATCAACATCCCGCTCTTCGTCGCCGTCGCCGAGGAGATGCTGGAGCAGGCGGGCGTGAAGATCGAGTACCACGCCGCGCCCGCGGCGCTCGCACGCGAGGGAGGTGTCTGGAACGTCGTCGTCCACGCCGGCGGCGACACGCGGACGATCCGCGCGAAGGAGGTCGTCGACTGCACGGGCAGCGGCACGGTCGCCGCGCTGGCGGGGGCGGAGCTGCTGCGTCCGGACACGCGCAGTCCCGGCACGTTCCGCTACAGGGTGCGCAACCTACCGCCCCGAGACAAATGGGACGTCCCCGCGATGCAGGCGGCGTACCGGGCGGCGCTCGCGGACGGTTCGCTCGTCGAGGGGGACACGCGGGATCCGGTCTTCGGCTTCACGCACTTCGCCGCGCTGCTGACGAACTACGTGCCGGACGCGGACGATTCCGACGCGGACGCGCGGACGCGCACGAACCTCGAGGGACGCCGCCGGATGCTGCGCCTCTTCCGCTTCCTCAAGAGGCAGAAGGGATTCGAGAAGATCGTCCTCGAGTCCTGTGCCGCGGAGACGGGGGTGCGCGAGACGACGCGCGTCGCGGGCGACTACGTCCTGACGGGCGACGACTACGTCTCCGGGCGCGTCTTTCCGGATTCGCTCTGCTACTCCTTCTATCCGATCGACCTGCACTCGACGGAGGGCGGCGTGCAGCCGAAGCCGCTCGAGCCGGGCGTGAAGCCGACCGTCCCCTACCGCTGCCTCCTGCCGAAGGGGGTCGATCACGTGCTCGTCGCGGGCCGCTGCTTCTCCGCCGACCGTGTCGCGATGTCCGCGGCGCGCGTGCAGGCGACGTGCATGGCCACGGGACAGGCCGCGGGCGAGGCGGCCGCGCTGGCCGCGAAGCGCGGCGTGGCGCCGCGCGACCTGCCCGCCGGGGACATCAAGGCCGGGCTTCGCGCCCGCGGCTGCATCGTGCCGTGAGGCGCCGGCGCGGCGTCTTGCGTAAACGGGCGTGTTCTGATAGAATGACGGCCGTTTCCACGACATTGGAAGGAAGAAGGACATGGGCGCACTCGTAGGAGCGGCCATTCAGCTGGCCTGGCAGGCCGCGGTCATCGCCGCGGACGTCATCGTGTCCGGCTTCGGCGCCGCCGGGTGCGTCGGAACCTGAGGAATGCGAGACGCCTGCCGACAACTTCGCCGGTACGGGCATGTGCCGAAATGGTATAATGTCGGCATGAAGACACTGACCCTTTTCCTTTCCGCCGCCGTCTCGCTTTCCGTCGTCGCGGCTCCGCTCCGCTTCCTCTCCTTCAACATCTGGGGCGACTACTTCAAGAACCCCGTCGCGGAGCGCCAGGACGGCGTCGCCGCCATCATCCGCGGGCACCGGCCGGACCTCGTCTCGCTGCAGGAGGTCACGCCGGGCTGGTGGAACGGCACGCTCTTCGCCGACCTCAAGGCGGCCGGACTCGAGACGCTGCGCGGGGACGAGACGAACGCGCTGCTGCGCGCGGGCGCGCCGAAGAACACGGCCACGTGGCCGAAGAAGTACGTCAACCACGAGCCGCTCTGCTACAACCCGAGGCGGCTGAAGCTGCTGGACCAGGGCCTCGACTTCTACCACCTGCACCTCCAGGTCGAGAAGAGCGTGACGTGGGGCGTGTTCGAGGACCGGGAGAGCGGCAGGCGCTTCATGGCGTTCGCCACGCATTTCTGGTGGATGTCGAACGGCAAGGAGAGCGACATGCTGCGGGAGCTCAACGCGCGCCACATCCTCGACCGCGTCGCGGACGTCCGGAAGAAGTGGGGCGCCGACCTGCCCGTGATCGGCGGCGGCGACCTGAACACGCGTCCCGGCAGCTGGGCGTACGAGGCGTTCCGGGACGCCGGCTGGGAGAACGCGGCGGCGTCTGCGGACGTGAAGAGCCCGATCTGCTCGCACCACGGCGACCCGAAGCGCGGCGCGGACGGGAAGTACCGCGGCTTCCAGAACCCGAAGTGCAACCTGGCGTCGAACTCGATCGACCACGTGTTCTTCACGCCGAAGGGCATCCATGCGCTGAAGCACGACATCGACGTGTCGCAGCCGGCGCTGGACGTCTCGGACCACTCGCCCGTCGTCGTCGACTTCGAGCTGAAGTAGGTCCGCCGTGCAGGATTTCGTCCATCTCCACGTCCACACCACCTACTCCCTGCTCGACGGGCAGTGCGGCATCAAGCCGCTCGTCAAGCAGGCGCGCAAGTGGGGCATGAAGGCCCTCGCGGTCACGGACCACGGCAACCTCTTCGCGCTCAAGGCGTTCTACGACGAATGCCGCTCCAAGAAGGGCTACGACGACCTGCCGACGATCAAGCCGATCCTCGGCTGCGAGGCGTACGTCACCTCGAGCGGCGACCACAAAAGCCGCGACAAGGGCGAGCGCCGCCACCATCTCATCCTGCTCGCGAAGAACCTCGTGGGCTACCACAACCTCGTGCACCTGCTCTCCGAGGCGTGGATCGACGGCTTCTACCACACGGCCCGCATCGACCACGCGCAGCTCGAGAAGTACCACGAGGGCCTCATCTGCTCGTCCGCGTGCATCGCGGGCGAGGTCTCGCACTACCTCGACGAGGACCCCAAGGGCGGCAACAACGACGCGAAGGCCGAGGAGATCGCCCGCTGGTACAAGGGGATCTTCGGGGACGACTACTACCTCGAGGTGATGCTGCACAACTCGAGGAAGACGAACATCCCCGGCGTCGCGATCGACGACCACCGGCGCCTCTTCGCGCGCCAGAAGCGGATCGTCGAGAAGATGGTCGAACTCGGGAGGAAGCTCGACATCCCCGTCATCGCGACGAACGACGTCCACTTCCTCAAGGCCGAGGACGACCCCGCGCACGACCTGCTGCTCTGCCTCTCCACCCAGAAGAAGCTCTCCGACGACTCCCGCATGATCTACACCGGCGAGGAGTGGTTCAAGGACGGCGACACGATGGCCGAGCTCTTCCCCGACCACCCCGAGTTCCTCGAGAACACGCTGAAGATCGCGGAGAAGGTCGAGGAGTACGAGCTCGACTCGCCGCCGATCATGCCGAAGTTCCCGATCCCGGCCGAGTTCGGCACGGAGGAGGAGTACGCGAAGAAGTTCGACGAGGCCGCGCTGCGCGAGCAGTTCAACACCAAGGACAAGCCGAACAACTTCGACCGCCTCGGCGGCTACGAGAAGGTGCTGCGCATCAAGTTCGAGGCGGACTACCTCGCCTCCATGGTCTGGGCGGGCTGCAAAAAGCGCTGGGGCGAGCCGCTGCCGCAGGAGGTGGTCGACCGCGTCCAGTTCGAGCTCGACACGGTGCGGACGATGGGCTTCCCCGGCTACTTCCTCATCGTGCACGACTACATCGCCGCCGCCCGCAAAATGGGCGTGTGGGTGGGTCCGGGCCGCGGTTCCGCCGCCGGCTCCGCCCTCGCGTACGCGATCGGCATCACCAACGTCGACCCCATCAAGTACGACCTCCTGTTCGAACGCTTCCTGAACCCCGACCGCATCTCCATGCCGGATATCGACGTGGACTTCGACGACAACGGGCGTCCGCGCGTGCTCGAGTACGTCACGCAGAAGTACGGGCAGGACCACGTCGCGCACATCGTGACCTTCGGCCAGATGGCCGCGAAGAGCGCGATCAAGGACGTCGGCCGCGCGATGGAGTATCCGCTGGCGGACACGAACAAGCTCGCGTCCTACGTGCCGGACACGCCGAAGACGACGTTCAAGTCCGCCATGAGCGCGACCGACAAGCACGGCGAGCCGAACAAGGACTACTCGCCGGACCTCGTGGCGGCGTTCAAGGACGAGACGCAGTTCGTCGACTCCGCGAACCACGTCCACACCGTCAAGGAGCTGATGGACTACGCGGGGCGCCTCGAGGGCTGCATCCGCCAGCCCGGCATCCACGCCTGCGGCATCCTCATCTCGCGCGACCCGCTGATGGACACGCTGCCGGTGATGCCCACGCCCGGCGAATCCCTCCTCTGCACGCAGTACGACGGCCACTTCGTGGAGCCCGTCGGCCTGCTGAAGATGGACTTCCTCGGCCTCAAGACGCTTTCCGTGGAGAAGGAGTGCGTCGAGCTCATCCGCAAGTTCCGCACGAAGGAGGAGCGCTTCCCGAAGGACGGTTTCGCCGAGGACCTCGACCCGGACTTCATTCCGGACGACGACGCGGAGACGTACAAGCTCTTCGGCCGCGGCGAGACGACGGGCCTCTTCCAGTTCGAATCGGACGGCATGAAGAAGTACCTGATGGAGCTTCAGCCCGTCTGCCTTTCGGACCTCGTCGCCATGAACGCCCTGTACCGCCCCGGGCCGCTGGCGTACATCCCGAACTTCATCCGCCGCAAGTGGTCGCTCGAACCGCCGGAGAAGCGCGGCAACCACGAGACCGAGCCCATCACGTACGACCATCCGCTGATGGAGAAGTACCTGAAGGACACCTACGGCGTCACGGTGTACCAGGAACAGGTGATGCTGCTCTCGCGCCTGCTGGGCGGCTTCACCCGCGGCATGTCCGACAAGCTCCGCAAGGCGATGGGCAAGAAGCAGCTCGCCGTGATGGAGGAGCTCAAGGTCAAGTTCGTGGACGGCTGCCTCGCGAATCCCGAATTCCGCATCGACAAGTGGAAGGACGAGAAGGAGGCGCGCAAGCTCATCGACAAGATCTGGGACGACTGGAAGGCGTTCGCGTCGTACGCGTTCAACAAGTCCCACGCCGTGTGCTACGCGTGGGTCGCCTACCAGACCGGGTACATGAAGACCCACTACCCGGCCGAGTTCATGTGCGCCCAGATCTCCTCCGAAATCGGCAACTTCGACAAGCTGCCCGGGTTCGTCGCCGAGGCGGACGCCATGGGCCTCGAGGTCAAGCCGCCGGACGTGAACAAGGCCTACGCCCGCTTCTCGCCCGTGAAGGGCGAGCACGCGATCATCTACGGCCTCGCGGGCGTGAAGGGCGTGGGCGAGGCGGCGGCCGAGGCCATTGTCGCCGAACGCGAGGCGAACGGCCCCTACAAGGGCCTGATGGACTTCTGCATGCGCCTCGCGGGCGCGGCCGTGGTCAACAAGCGCGTGCTCGAGAACCTCGTGCGCGCCGGCGCGTTCGACTCCTTCTGCAAGGCGGATCCGACGTTCCACCGCGCGCGCTTCTTCCACAACATCGACTTCGCCCTCAAGCGGGCCGCGGCTCGCGGCAAGGAGCGTGCGAGCGGCCAGATGGACATGTTCGGCATGCTCTCGCCCGGCGAGGACGAGAGCGACGCCGCGCTCGCGAACTGCCCGCCGTTCCCGCCCGCCGAGGACTTCAAGGCGGAGCGCGACCTCTGCGGCATCTACCTGACGGGTCATCCCCTGGGCGCCTACGAGAAGGTGCTCACCTCCCTCTCCACCTTCAAGCCGGCCGAGCCGCCCGAGATCCCGATGATGGAGGAGGTCCGCGCCGAACGCCCGCTGCGCGTCGGCGTGCGCCTCGCGGGCATGCTGAAGTCCTGCCAGGTGCGCCTGAGCAAGCCGAAGCCGAAGCGGGCGCACGGCAAGGACGTCAAGGACGAGAACGGCAACGTGGTGATGGAGCCCCCCCAGCCCTGGGCGATTCTCAACCTGGACGACGGCGGAGAGGTCGAGATGGAGGCGCTCGCCTTCGCCAAGACCTACGCGAAGTTCAAGAAGCCCGTGAAGGACGAGCTCGGCCGCACGGTCCTGGACGAGACGGGCCAGCCGAAGATGGACTTCTGGCTGCCGAACGCGGTCGACCAGCCGGTCCTCGTCTGCGGCGAACTGTCGCACCGCACGGACCGCGACACGCACCAGGAGACGCCCGACATCCAGTTCATCGCCCGCGAGGCGTACACGCTGGAGGAGGGCCTCGCGCGCTTCTCGAAGGCGCTGCACGTCGAGATGAGCTACGAGGACCCCAACCTGCTCGCGAAGGCCGCGCAGCTGAAGGCGCTCGCCGCGCAGTGGCCGGGCCGCGTGAAGGTGTGCGTCGACCTCTCCTGGGCGAACGGCACGAAGGCGGAGATCGACTCGGGCTTCCCGGGCGTCTCGCTGACGCCCGAGTTCCTGCTCGCGCTGAACAAGCTGCAGAAGACCGAAGGCTACCGCCTCGAGACGATCACGGACATCTTCCTCGAGCCGCCCGAGAAGAGGCCCTGGGAACGCAACCGGGGATAGGAATGAGAACCTCGTAACTCATAAC
>JAEDMN010000001.1 GCA_016302985.1 Kiritimatiellia bacterium
GGCCGCCGTGCTTGATCTGGTCACCGCCCATCGCGCAGGCAACGCCCGCTGACTGGGGTCGTGCGGCCCCGGCCGGCACGAAAACAGGAGAACAGGAAATATTTTACGGGAGTCCCTCACGCCTCCTGTTCTCCTGTTTCCGGCTCGGCGCGCGGAGGCTCCTCCTTCACCGCACCGTCATTGGCCGCGGTTCACTTTTCACTGCCTGAAATGGGGAATCTCCACCCGCCTCGTGTCTAGAGGAGCTCGGCCAGGACGGCGTCGACGACTTCGAAGCCGCGGTCGGTGGGGACGAAGCGGTCCGCTGACGGGGAGGCGAGGATGCCGGGCGGAACGAGGGCGGCGAGGCGGTCGCGCCAGGCGGGGATGCGGGGGGCGAGCAGCGGCCAGCGGCGGGAAATGTCCGCGAGGTCGAGGCCATCCGCCGTCCGCAGGCCGAGCAACGCGCGCTCGAGGGCGTCCTCCTCCGGCGTCACCGACGCGGTGTCGTAGCCGCCGCGGGTGCCGACGGTGCGGGCGAGGGCGACGCGGCCGTGCGCGCCCTCGCCGACGCCGACGTAGTCCTCGCCGCGCCAGACGGCCTGGTTGTGCCGGCAGGCGAAGCCGGGGCGGGCGTAGTTCGAGACCTCGTAGCGGACGAGCCCCGCGGCGGCGAAGGCGTCCCGCGCGAGGGCGACCTGCGCCAGCGCCGCGTCGTCGTCCGGGAGGACGACCTCGCCCTTCCGCACGGCGAGGTCGAGGCGCGTCTTCGGCTCGTGGATGAGCGAATAGCAGCTGACGTGGACGGGGGCGAGGGAGAGTGCGCGGTCGACCGTCGCGCGCCAGGACGCATCGGAGGTGCCGGGCCAGCCGGCGATGAGGTCGAGCCCGGCGTTCGGGAAGACGGCGCGGATCCGGCGGAAGGCGGCCTCGGCTTCGTCCGCGGAATGGCCACGCCCCATCGCCGCGAGCGCGGCATCGTCGAAGCTCTGGACGCCGAGGGAGATCCGGTTCACGCCGCCGCGGCGGAGGGCGTCCAGCGTGCCGGGCGTGGCGTCCGCGGGATGCAGCTCGACGGTGAACTCCGCCGGAGCGGGGCCCTTCCGGCGCAGCGCGGCGAAGACCGGGGCGAGGGCGCAGAGCGCGGGCGTGCCGCCGCCGAAGTAGACGGTGCGCGGCGCGTCCGCGAGGGCGCCGACCTCGCGGACCACGCGGTCCACGTGCGCGGCCCGCGCGGCCGGCGACGTCCCGGCGCGGGAGAGCAGCGCGCAATAGGCGCACCTACTTCTGCAGAACGGGAAGTGAACGTACAGATTCATACAGCGCGACAGCCCCCGACCAGACGAACGCATAGGCGTCCGCAACGCGGTGGGACAGCACCTGGGCGAACGTCGTCCAGGGAATCTCCGCGGTGCAGACAATCCAGACTGCCGCGCCGAGGACGTTGAAGATCCAGATCAGCACATAGGAGAAGACTCGCCCGTACTCCTGGACGTCGGTCTGCTCCTGCTGCAGCGAACGGATCGTGAAGATGCAGTGGAAACACCAGGTCACACCCACGGCGAACTGCCACGCCGCGGGACACGGGAGGCGCGACAGCGAAGCGCGCACGGCCACGGCCAGCAGCACGACGAGGATCGTGTAGAAAGGGAAGAAATAGGGCGCGAGCGTGATCCACACGTTCGACTTCGTGAGCGTGACGGAGCCGCCGCGCAGACCGACCCGGAGGTTGGA
Source organism: Kiritimatiellia bacterium (assembly GCA_016302985.1). Taxonomy (GTDB): domain Bacteria; phylum Verrucomicrobiota; class Kiritimatiellia; order RFP12; family UBA1067; genus RUG572. Next base: position 1,714 of record JAEDMN010000001.1, read on the forward strand.
GACGCGCGCGCCGAAGAGAAGGCCCCAGACGGCGTGCGTCAGCTCGTGCCCCAGCACGTAGAGGCGGACGGGCGGCGGGAACGCCAGCGCGACGAGCAAGTAGCAGCAGACCCCCGAGAGGACGGCGACCATCCCGGGCGCCATCGGCCAACCGGACGGAACGCGCATGCGCGCGACCACGTCGACGAAGGCGCGCGAAAGGCCACAGGCAAGGGGAATCGCCGCAAGGGCGAGGATGAATCGGGCGAAAGCCGCCATGAGGGAGGACGACGGGACGCCGCTAGTCCTGGAACACGAACAGAATCTCGTTCGGACGGACGCGGCGGTTCATGCGCGCAAGGGACTCCACGAAACCGCGATCCGTGTTGAAGCGGCGCTGGCGCGACTTGATGTCGGCGATTTCGCGCTGCTTTTCCTCGATCATCTGCAGAAGGTGGTCCCGCCTCTCGTTCAGGCGCTGGGCCTTCTCGTACCGCGGCTTCGCCATCATCATCCCCGTGACGACGATGCCGATGAAGCCGGCGAAGAAGAATCCCTGCACGATTTTCTGGAGAAACTTGTTCTGGTGGAGCTTGTCCATGCGTGCGCACATTTTAGGATTATTATCCCCCTATGTCAAGGCGATTTGGTATAATTTCTCACATGAAATCCAATCTCCAGAAAAGCCTTGCGTTCCTCGCGCTTTTGGGGCTCTCCGGCTGCTTTTCCTTCGAGACGTCGCCGATCGGCGGCGGCACTGCGGACGGGCTGCGGCTTCCTGCCTCGGCGGGCGCGCCCGTCGAGCACGTCGTCGTCGCGAACACCGGCTGGTTCCTCTTCAACTTCATCCCGGTCGCCTGCGGGAACACGGCCGACGACGCGACGCTGCCGTGGAAATTCTTCCGCAACAGCGTGCACGAACGGGTGCTGCACGACCGGATCACCAAGTACGCGGCCGAGCGCCAGTGCGACCTCGAGGAGCTGAACGTCTTCAACGACGAGCAGGTGCTGCTCACGCTGCCGGGCTTGGACTTCCCCATTCTGATCCCCTACGTGATCACCTACCGGGAGCTCCAGATTTCCGGGGTGCTCGTCCGCAACGAGCCGCGCGCGCAGGCGGACGACGCCGCCGCGCGGAAGCGCGCGATCACCAGCGACATGAAGCGGTTGCTCGAATCCCTGCCCGACGGAGGTACGAAATGAAGATGGTGCGTTTCCTGGCCCTTCCGGCGCTTCTGCTGTCCGCCGGCTGCGCGTCCGTCCACGTCTCCAAGGCCTTCAACGGCGTGCGGGTGGACGGCGGACGCGAACCCGCCGCGACAGTCGAGATCGAGAATTCCGGCTGGTTCCTCCTGACCTGCATCCCCCTTGCCAGCGGCAACTGCGAACGGCCCAACGGGAATTGCTGCCGCTGGTTCCGCAACACGGTCAAGCTCGAGAACAACATCAGGATCCTCGACGGACAGATGAAGGCGGAGGGCGTCACGGAGGTCGCCAACCTCACGAGCCACCGCACGGACGAGAAGTACCTGGTGTTCCTCCTGGCGCGCCACGCCTACCACACCAGCGCGGTCCTGCTGAAGCCCCTAGAAGAAGAAGAGAAGAAATGAGAATCGCCAAATCCGTCCAGGCCCTGACGCCCTACGTGCCCGGCGAGCAGCCGAAGAGCCGCAACGTCGTGAAGCTCAACACGAACGAAAACCCCTACCCCCCTTCCCCGAAGGTCGCCCAGGTGCTCGCGGGCTACGACCTCGACCGGCTGCGCCGGTACCCCGACCCCGTCTTCATGGAGCTGCGTCGGCTGATCGCCGGCATCTGGGGAACGGTTCCCGAACGCATCTTCGTCGGAAACGGCTCCGACGAGGTGCTCACGGTCGCGGCGCGCGCCTTCGTCGACGACGACGAGGCGATCGGCTCCTGCGATCCGAGCTATTCCCTCTACAAGACGCTCGCGGCCATCCGCAACGTGCCGTTCGTCCCCTCCCCGCTCGGCCCCGGCTTCTCCTGGCGCGCGCCCGTCGTGCGCGGCGCGGCGCGCGACGTGGCGCTCTTCCTGCTCACGAACCCGAACGCCCCGACCTCGATCCGCTATGGACGGGATGTCGTCGCCGACTTCGCGAAGGGATTCCCCGGCGTGGTGATCGTCGACGAGGCCTACGCGGACTTCGCGGACGCCGACTGCACGTCCCTCGCGACGGCGCCGGACAACCGCAACGTCGTCGTGATGCGCACGCTGTCGAAGAGCTTCTCGCTCGCGGGCCTGCGCCTCGGCTACTGCATCGGGCCGGAGGACCTGATCGAGGCGATGTACAAGGTCAAGGACTCCTACAACGTCGACGCCGTGGCGCAGGACGTCGCCTGCGCCGCGCTCTCGGACCTCGACTGGATGCGCGCCAACGTCGCGAAGGTCGTGAAGACGCGCGCCGAGACCGCGGCCGAGCTCCGCCGCCGGGGCTGGGACGTGCCCGAGTCGCAGTCGAACTTCCTGTTCGCGAAACCCGCCCACCGCCCCGCCGCCGAGATCTTCGAGGCCCTGCGCGCGCGCGGCATCTTCGTGCGCTACTTCCCCGGACCGGAGACGGGCGACCGCCTCCGCATCACGATCGGCACCGACACCGACATGAAAACCCTGCTCACCGCACTGGAGGAACTGGACAAATGACACCCGATATCAACCCCGTTTCGAAACCCGACTTCATGCCCGTCGAGGAGCTTCGCGCGCTGCAGCTCGCGAAGCTGCAGAAACTCATCCCCTACGAATACGAGCATGTCGCGCTGTTCCGCCGCCGCTGTGACGAAAAGGGCGTGAAGCCCCGCGACCTGGTCACGCTCAAAGACCTCGCCAAGTTTCCCTTCATGAAGAAGACGGACCTCCGCGACGAGTACCCGTACGGCCTCACGGCGGCACCGATGCGCGAGATCAACCGCTTCCACTGCTCCTCCGGCACGACGGGCAAGCCGATCTGCATCCCGCAGACCAAGGGCGACCTCGAGGTCTGGACGGACGGCGCCGCGCGCTGCCTCGCGATGTACGGCATCACGGCGGACGACATCGTGCAGGTCTCCTACGGCTACGGGCTCTTCACGGGCGGCCTGGGCGCGCACCAGGGCGCCGAGCGCCTCGGCTGCGCCGTGCTCCCGACGGGCGCCGGCAACACCGAGAAGCAGATCATGCTGATGAAGGACCTGAACGTCACCGTCATCTGCTGCACGCCGAGCTACTTCCTCCACCTCGCGACCGTCGCCGAGAAGATGGGCGTCGACTTCCGCCGCGACACGAAGCTCAAGCACGGCGTCTTCGGCGCCGAGCCGTGGACGGACGAGATCCGCGCCAAGATCGAGCAGATCTCCGGCATCACCGCGCACGACATCTACGGCCTCACCGAGATCTCCGGCCCCGGCGTCGCGGGCAACTGCGCGTTCTGCCACGGCATGCACATCTGGGAGGACCACTTCTACCCCGAGATCATCGACCCCGACACGCTCGAGGTCCTGCCCGACGGCGAAGAGGGCGAGCTCGTCTTCACGACGCTCGACCGCTTCGGCACGCCGATGGTCCGCTACCGCACGCGCGACCTCACCCGCCTGCAGCTCGGGCAGTGCAAGTGCGGCCGCACGATGCGCGTGATGGACCGCGTGCACGCGCGTTCCGACGACATGCTCATCATCCACGGCGTCAACGTCTTCCCGAGCCAGATCGAGGCCTGCCTCATGAAGGTGCCGGAGATCGCGCCGCACTACATGATCGAACTCTCGTCCACCGACACGATGGACCTCTTCGAACTCAAGGTCGAAGTGACCGCCGAGACGTTCTCCGACTCCGTCTCCGCCATGGAGGCGGTCCGCAAGCGCGTCGCTGCGTCGATCAAGGAGATCGTCGGCCTCTCCCCGAAGATCTACCTCGTCGCGCCGGGCACCCTTCCGCGCAGCCAGGGCAAGATCAAGCGCGTCATTGACAACCGCAAGAAGTAAGAGAGAAAGGAGCACACCGATGAGCATCACCCAGATCTCCATCTTCCTCGAGAACAAGGTCGGCCAGCTCGCGCAGGTCTGCAAGGTCCTCGCGGACAACGACGTCTCGCTCGTCACGCTCTCCCTCGCGGAGACCGCGGACTTCGGCATCGCCCGCCTCGTGGTGGACGACACGGCCAAGGCCGAGGACGTGCTGCGCCGCAACAAGTACATCGTGAAGGCGACGCCCGTGGTCGCCGTCGCGGTGCCGGACCGCCCCGGCGGCATGGCCGAGGTCGTCTCGACGCTGTCCGCCAAGGGCTGCGACATCGAGTACTCCTACGCCTTCGCGCTCCGCCATGGGGAGAAGGCCGTGCTCGTCTTCCGCTTCAAAAACAATGAACAGGCCACCGCCGTGATTGCCGAAGCCGGCTTCGCGACGCTGACCGAAAACCAGATCCAGGACGCAGCCAAGTAAAATGAAATTCACCAGCACCCGGTCCAACACCGAAAACGCCTCACTCACCTGCATTCTCCGCGGCCTTGCGCCGGACGGCGGGCTCTTCGTCCCGCGCGTGGTCGGCTCCGTCGACGTCGCGGCCTGCGGAACCCTCGAGGGCGCCGAGCGCGTGGCCCTCGGGGCGATCTTCGACGACGTGCCGGAGAGCGTCCGCGAGGACGCCATCCGCAACCTGCTCGCGAAGTTCCCGAAGGACGCCCCGATCCCGCTCGTCGACGCCGACGGCTTCAAGATCCTCGAGCTCTTCCAGGGTCCGACGGGCGCGTTCAAGGACGTCGCCCTCTCCGTCCTGCCAGTCCTGATGGTCGCCGCGGCCGAGGGCAAACGCGTCCTCATTCTCACCGCGACGTCGGGCGACACCGGCTCCGCGGCGATGGCGGGCTTCGCGGACGTCCCCGGAATCGAGATCGCCGTGTTCTTCCCGAACACGGGCACGTCCCGCATCCAGCGCCTGCAGATGACGACGCCGGCCGCGAAGAACGTGCATGGCATCGCGATCCGCGGCAACTTCGACGACGCGCAGGCCGCCGTGAAGCGCATCTTCTCGGACCCCGCGATCCGCGCCGAGGCCGAGCGTGCGGGCATCACGCTCTCCTCCGCGAACTCGATCAACATCGGCCGCCTCGTGCCGCAGATCGGCTACTACCTGCTCTCCGCGGCGCGCCTCGGCCGGGAATTCGACGTCGTCGTCCCCTCGGGCAACTTCGGCAACATCCTCGCCGCCTACTACGCGAAGCTGATGGGCGCGCCCATTCGGAAATTTGTCTGCGCGTCGAACATCAACGACGTGCTGACGCGCTTCATCAACACCGGCGTCTACGATCCGGGCGACAAGTTCACCGTCACGAACTCGCCGTCGATGGACATCCGCAAATCCTCCAACGTCGAGCGCCTGCTCTGGCTCGTCAACGGCGGGCTCGAGGACCCCGTCGCCGCCGCCGCGGAGACGAAGCGCCTGATGGACGACTTCGCGGCCACGGGCCGCTACGAGCTGAACGCCGCCGCCAAGGTCCGCCTGCAGGCGGACTTCGTCGGCGCCTTCGCGACGCCCGAGGAGACGGAGGCCGAGATGCGCCTGATGCACGACCACTGCGGCTACGTGCTCGACCCGCACACGGCCGTCGCCACGGCGGTCGCCCGCAAGCTTGGCTACCCGCAGGACGGCACGCCCTGCGTCATCGCGGCCACGGCCACGCCGTACAAGTTCCCGGAAACCTGCCAGCGCGCCTTCGGCGCGAACGTGCTCACGGACCCGCCGGAATCCTTCGTGGCGATGGAGAGGGCCCCGATCACGCAGACGCGCATCGTCGACGTCGACGGCATCGACGCGTCGGTGCGCGCGCTCTTCAAATAAGGTGCGTCCAAGCATGCGGAAAGAAGCGCGCGACGACTGTCGCGCGCTTCTTTCCTTACCGCTGCAGCAGCCGGACCAGTTCGGCCGCGAGGCGGCCCGAGGCGAGCAGACTCGCCGAGGAAATCTTGTCCAGCGTGTCCTGCGGCGTGTGCCAGTAGTCATTCAGGCCCGGCGCGCTGCCGAATTCGAAGTCGATCAGGTCGAGCGCGGGCAGGCCCGCGTCGTGGAAGGCGGAATGGTCGTCCTTGACGACGATGTCGTCGCAGTGGCGGATCCGTCCAAATCCCGTGGCCTGCGCAGCCTGCAGGGCGAGGCGAACCAGCCGGGGATCCGAATTGGCCGGCAGGATGATGTCCAGGTTCCGATCCCCCAGCATGTCGAGGCAGATCGCCGCGCGCACGGAGCGTCCGCGCTCCCGCAGGTCGCGCAGCAGACGGCGGGAACCCTGGAATCCGTCACGCGGACCGTACTTGACCCGGCACTCCTCGGCATCCGTCCACGCGAGCAGCACGTTGAGGCGTCCGGGCGAAGCGCGGCGCACGGCCTGTCCGAGCGCCAGGAGGAGTCCGGACGTCGATGCGCCGTCGTTCGCGCCCTCGAAGCCCCTCCCCGCGTTCGGCGCGGTGTCGAAATGGGACATGAGGACGATCCACGGTGCCGCGGGTTCCGAACCGGGAAGCTCGGCCACCACGTTGGCGAAAGCGGCCTCTCCGTCGTTCACGGCAGCCGTGAAGACGTCCAGCTTCGCGGGCACCCCCGCGGCGACGGCGCGGTCGCGGATCCAGGCCGCGGCGCGCAGTCCTTCGGGCGTGCCGGCGTTCCTGGGCGTGCAGGACTTCACCAGCCCCGCGGCCGTCTCGTACGCGGTTTGCGCATCGGCTGCGGTAAATGAAAGGCCCGCCCCCCAGGCGGAAGCAGCCAGAGCCGACCAGGCGACCAGGCTCCTGAAGGCTGAACGTCCCATTTCGGTCCCTCGCCGCCCGTCGTCGGCGTCAGTCCATCTTGACGCCCATCATCGCAAGCAGGCGGTCAAGGTCGTCGTTGTCGATGAAATCGATTTCCAGCACGCCCTTCACATGCTTGCCGTTGGCATGGGTCATGCCGCTCGTCAGGCGGACCGCGCAGCCAAGCTGCTTGTGGATCTCCTCCGTCAACTGGCGGCAATAGCTTTCCGGGATGTCCGGCGTGCCGGTCTTGCGTTCGACGACGGGGGCGTGAAGACGGGCGACGCGGCGCTCCAGCTCGCGGACCGTGATGCCGGGGATCGTGCGGCCGGTGCGCGGATCGGCGAACGCCACGCAGGCAACGGCGAGTTCGCGGACCTCCGCCTCGTTGCCGTACTTGGAGAGGACGCCCTGGAGCACCTTCGCATGGCCCAGCGAGACCGCGCCGCGGCGGATGTAGTCGCGGACCTCGACCGGGAGGTCAAGCAGGCCGACCAGGTTGGCGACGGACGAGCGGTTCTTCTTGCCGACGCGGCGCGCGACCTCGTCGTAGGTGAGGTTGAAGCGCGTCTTCAGCGCCTGGTAGCCCTCGGCCTCCTCGATGGGGTTGAGGTTGTCGCGCTGGAGGTTCTCGGTGATCGACATGACCGCGGCGGTCGAGTCGTCGACCTGGCGCAGCACGACGGGGACGAGCTTGAGTCCGGCCTCGATGGAGGCGCGCTGGCGGCGTTCGCCGCAGATGAGTTCGAGCTTGCCGTCGGGACGGCGGCGGCAGGTGAGGGGCTGGATGACGCCGTTCTCGCGGATGGACTCCACGAGATCGTCCAGCTCCTCGCGGCGGAACTCCGTACGCGGCTGGAACGGGCAGCGTTCGATGTCCTGCGGCGGGACCTGGAGGACCTTCTCCGTCTCGGGCACGGTCTCGGCAACCGGCGCGGGGGCGGGGGACGCGACCGGCGCAACGGGGGCGGCGGAAGCGGCCGGAGGCAGGGGGGCGGACGGCGTGATGAGGTTATCCAGTCCGCCACCGAGGCCACGGCCGACGTGGCCGAGTCCACCATGCTTCTGCTGCGTCTTCATCGCGGCGCGCGTCGGGGGCTTGGCGCCCGTGGCCTTCTTGAGGAACGGGTTGGCGTGGGTCGGGGATTTCTTCGAAGCACTCATGTCTACATTCCCTGATGGAGTTTCCGGATCGGGGTTCCGCGGGTTCAGCCGGCGACGCGGCGGGCGGATTCGAGGGTGTTCCAGAGGAGCATCGTGATCGTCATCGGGCCGACGCCGCCGGGAACCGGCGTGATGGCCGAGGCAACGGCCGCGCAGGATTCGAAGTCGGCGTCGCCGCAGAGACGGAAACCCTTCGGCTTCGTCGCGTCGGGGATGCGGTTGACGCCGACGTCGATGACGACCGCGCCGGGCTTGAGCATGTCGCCGGTGAGCGTGTTTGGACGCCCCGCGGCGACGACGACGATGTCCGCCGTCTTCGTGTAGACGGAGGCGTCGGGCGTGCCCGTGTGGCAGAGCGTGACGGTGGCGTTGGCATGCGCGCCCTTGCGGGAGAGCAGCACCGCGACCGGCTTGCCGACGATGTTGGAGCGGCCGATCACGACGGCGTGCTTGCCGGCGATGTCCATGCCGGTCACCTCGATCAGCTTGATGATGCCGTGCGGGGTGCAGGGCAGGAAACAGTCCTCGCCGATGAGCATCTTTCCGACGTTCACGGGCGTGAAGCCGTCCACGTCCTTCTCCGCGGCGATCGTGTCGATCACCTTCTTCTCCGAGAAGCCCTTCGGCAGCGGCAGCTGCACGAGGATGCCGTGGATCGCGGGGTCGGCGTTGAGGGCCTTCACCGTGTCGATCAGCGTCGCCTCGGGGATGTCCGCGGGCAGGCGGATTTCGCGGGAGTACATGCCGGCCTCCTGGCAGGCCTTCTCCTTCGCGGTCACGTAGCTGACCGAGGCCGGGTTGTCGCCGACGAGGATGACGGCAAGGCCGGGCGTCACGCCCTTCTCCGCCTTGAGCGCGGCGACGCCCGCCGCGATTTCGGCGCGGGTGTCCGCCGCCAGCTTCCTGCCATCGATGATGGTCGCGCTCATTTGTGAAACTCCTTGAATTTGGCGCGGATCGCCTCGAGGCAGATGCCGGCGACCAGCGCGAAAACGCCTTTGAAAAGGTTGCTCATGGGGTGATTATAGCATTTCAGACGGGCTTGCGCCACCAGGCGAGGTACTCGACATTGCCCTTCTCGCGACCGCGGATGGGAGACTCCTCCACGCCCAGCAGCTCGAGCCCCAGCGTCTTCGTGCCGAATTCGGAAATGTCCGCGACGACGCGGCGGCGGACCTCGGGATCCGAGACGACGCCGCCGGGCGCCATGCCGCGCCCCGCCTCGAACTGGGGCTTGATGAGCGAGATGATTTCGCCCCCGGGCAGCAGGACGTCGGCCATCGGGGGCAGGATGAGCTTGAGGGAGATGAAGCTCACGTCGGTGACGGCGCGCGCGGGGCGCTCCGGCAGGTCGGCAGCCGTCAGGTTGCGGGCGTTGAAGTTCTCGCGCACCCAGACGCGCGGGTCGACGCGGAGCTTGTAGGCGAGCTGGTTCGTGCCCACGTCGACCGCCATGACGCGCGCGGCGCCGTGCTGGAGGAGGCAGTCGGTGAAACCGCCCGTGGAGCTGCCGACGTCCAGGCAGACCAGCCCTTCGGCGCGCCAGCCCGGGAACTTCGCGAAGGCGCCCTCGAGCTTCTCGCCGCCCCGCGAAACGAACCGCGGGGGAGCCTCGACCTCGATCTCGGCGTCCTCGGGAACCGCGCGCCCGGCCTTCGTCTCGACCTGTCCGGCGACGCGCACCTTCCCGCCGAGGACGAGCGCCTGCGCGGCCGTCCGCGAGGGCGCAAGCCCCCGCGCCAGCACGAGCGCGTCTAGCCTGATCTTCGCCACGGCGTGCAGATCGTCACTTCTGGAGGGGCGTGATCTTGCGGATCTCGTCCCGCCTGTAGGTCTGGTGGACGCCCGGGCTCGTTTCGAGCGTGACGTTGCCGGCGAAGTCCTTCCCGACGAAGACGCCGCGATGGAAGCCGCGGATCGTCTCGACCTCGGTGTTCGGCGTGAAGACGCGGTGCAGCTTGACGAAGAGCTTGCCCGTCTCCTTCGACTTGACGACCAGCTTGCGGGAGACGTCCTGGTAGCCGTCGAGGTGCACCATGACCGAATGCTCGCCCGTGGGGACGGACTCCACTGCGAGGATCTGGGAGTGCACGGTTTCCGTGCCGCTGCTGCGCGTGGTGCCGACGGACCGGCCGTCGACGAAAACGCGCGCCCCGGGGGGCGTCGTCGTAATCTCCAGGCGGCCGAGGACGCTCTCCAGGCTAAACTCCTCCGTCGACTCGCCGCCGTTCTCGAGCGTCACGGTGCGGACCAGCGGCGCGTAGCCCGCGAGCTCCACGCGGACCTCGTGCGCACCGGCCGGCGCGGCGACCGTCACGGGCGTCTTGCCCTGGTAGTCGCCGTCGAGGAAGACGCGCGCCTGCTCGGGCGTGGAGACGACCGCCAGCTTCGCGGGGACGCCCTTCATCCGGATCGCCAGGGCCTGCTTGTCGCCGGGGACGAGCCGCAGCTCGCGCGTCTCGTCCCTGTAGCCCGCGAGCTTGAACGTGAACGTCGCGAGCCCCTTGGGGATCTGTCCGATCTCGACGGGGGTCCGGCCGCGTTCGACGCCGTTCACGACGACGGTGGCGCCGGCCGGCTCGGAGGTGCAGGCGACGACCCCGGAGTCGAGCGCGAGCTTCTCCTCGCAGACAAGAGGGGTCCGCCCTTCGGGACGGATGGCGATCCGCCGTGGCTGGTAGCCGTTGAGCGCGAGGTTCAGGGCGTGCGTCCGTCCGCTCGCGAGGGAAGTCAGCAGCAGCGGCGTCCGCCCCAGCGACACGCCGTTGCACTTCACCTCGGCGCCGGCGGGGACCGTCTTCACGAGCACGAGGCCCTTCTCCTCGCGGAGCACGAAGCTCTTCTGGAGAAACTCGCCCGGGCCGACCTTGACGAAGGCGTCGTCCGCGACGCAGGAGGCCGCCTCGACATGGACGAGGTGGCGTCCGGGCGCGAGGTCGTAGACGGAGCACGGCGCCGTGCCGCGCAGCTTGCCGTCGACGAAGACCTGCGCGCCCTCGGGCTGGACGGAGACGTCCAGGCGGCTCGGGAGGTCCGACGCCGCGGAAAGCAGCAGCGCGCCCAGCGCGGCCAGGCACATGCAGATGGTGCGCTTCATCACTTGTCTCCCTTCTTGAGACGGGCCTCTACGTCGAGCAGCTTCGCCGCGGCCTCGGCATGGCGGGGGTCGCGCGCGTCGGGAACCATCTCGCAGAGGATCCGGAGCTCCCGCTGGGCGGTCTTCCAGTCGCCCAGGTTGCTGGCGCGCGTCGTCTGGAACAGCTGGTTGCGGTAGCGCGTGTCCAGCTCCTTCGCGACCTCGTCGCGGCGGCCCACGAGATCGGCGTAGTCCGCCGGCTTGGGATCGACGGTCTCGAGGTAGAACATCGCTTCGTTGTACGCGGCGAGGGCCGCCGCGAGGTTGCCGTACTGGACGTCGCGCTCGGCCCACTTCGCATCGCCGGCGCGGCGGGACTCCGCGCTCATGGCGAGCAGCTTCTCGGCGGAATACTGGATCGCCCAGAGCCCCAGCTCGTTGTTCGCGAACGTCTCGAGGCGCTCCCGCACCTCATGGAAGGCCGGGGGTTCCTGCGCGTTCTCGATGGAGACGTCGAAGACGCGCCCCCCGCGGACGACGCGGAGCGAATATCCCTTCAGCGCGCCCGCCTCGAGCGGGACGCCCGTGTACTCGCGGTCCAGCTGGTAGAGGGACTCCGAGTCCAGCAGTTTGTCGAGCCGCGTCCGCGCGTCGCCGGAGAGCTGCGCGGACTTCCGGACGTGGCGGTTCTCCTTCGGAACGTCGTCGATCGCCACGGCGAGCCGGCCGGCGCGGTCGACCGACAGGGCGTAGCGGTAGATGCCCTTCGCGTCCGCCTCGACCTTCTCGAAGGCGAGCGCGTGGAGGACGTCGTCCGCAGGTTCGACCGCGGCGGGGGCCGCCACGGGCGCGGTCTCGCCGTCGCCCATGAACACGAGCGCCGCCGAGCCGGCGACCGCCAGCACCGCGACCGCCCAGAGCAGGAGGCGGCGCGTCGCCGCCCCGCTCTGCGCGCCCTCCTGTTCAGGTGCGCCGAAGCCCAGGTCGACCGTCGGTTCGGCCGCGGACAGCCCCTCCGGAGCCGCCGCGCCGGGTTCGACGACCGCCAGCACCACGTCGCCGGCGACCACCCTGTCGCCCGGCTTGAGGGGATGCGAATCGGCGCCCAGGGCCACGTCGTTCACCAGCGTGCCGTTCGCGCTGGCAAGGTCGGTGACCCAGAGCGAACCGTCGCGGAACTCGAAGAGGCAGTGGTTGCGGGAGAGCGCGGGGTCCTTCACGGAGATCTCGCACGAGGGCGACCGGCCAAGCCGGAGCCCAGACGGAGGAACCGCATAGCGGCTGTCCTTCTGGACGCCGCTGACGATGAGGAGTTCGGGGATGGTGCTCATGGGTCCTTTCGGAGACGGTCACATCACGTTGCCGGCCGCCTGCATGAGGATCGGCCCCAGCAGGATGATGAAGACGGCGGGGAAGATGCAGAGCATGAGGGGGCCGAGCATCTTGACCGGCGCCTCGTTCGCAAGCTTCTCGGCGCGGTCGAAGCGCCGGCTGCGCAGCTGCTCGCTCTGGATGCGCAGGATGGAGCCGATCGAGACGCCGAGCTCGTCCGCCTGCACGAGCGCGTGGACGACGCCCTTCAGGTCGGGCTGGCGCGACCGCTCCGCCATGTTGCGCAGGGCCGTGCGGCGCGGCGTCCCCACCTGGATCTCGCGCGTCATGCGGACGAGCTCCTCGCCCAGCGCGTCGAGGCGGCGTCGCTCGCAGCTCCGCTGCAGCGCACTCATGAAGTCCATGCCCGCCTCGACGCTGAGCGTGAGCAGGTCCAGGACGAACGGCAGCGCGCGCATGATCTCGAGATGGCGCCGCTTCAGCGTCCCGCGCAGCCAGGCCAGCGGGTAGATATAGAACCAGCAGACGCCCAGCACGCCGAACAGGCCCCTCTGCACGGGGTCGCCCGGAACCAGCGCGCCGAGCAGGAAGAGGAACAGGACCCACGCGCCGCCGCAGACGATGGGCATGAGGAACTTCAGCGAGACGAATTCCGAGGGCGACAGCAGCCCCTCCATGCCCGACGCGACGAGCATCCACCCGGCCTCGCGCCGCTGCTTCTCAAAGGCCTTTCCGCCGACCAGGCCCGACAGGTTCGGGGCCAGCGGCAGCAGCAGACGCATGAGCAGGGGAATCTTCCGCTCGGCCTTCCGGCCGTCGGCGAGCGTGACATAGGTGATCTCGCGCGCAATGGTCGAGGCGTGGAAGGCAAGGCCCGCCGCGCAGAGCGCCCAGGTCGCGATGATCGCTATTTGAATGGTGGTCATTTAAGGTCAGATTCCCTGAAGAAGATTTTAGCAAATAGCACCTAGAGTGTGAAGCCGATATTTGGTATGATATGCCGCGTTTTGCGCCTGGGACAGTAGCTCAACTGGACAGAGCGATGGTTTCCTAAACCGTAGGTTGGGAGTTCGAGTCTCCCCTGTCCCACCAGGCGTCGCCGCGGCGTCAGTCGAGTCCGAACTGCGCGCGGTAGTTCTCGATCACCTGTCGCAGCATCGGCGACGGCTTCTCCTCGCAGGCGGCGCGCAGTTCGCGCAGGGCGCGGGGCGCAAAGCCCGGGTCCTGCCGCGATTCCAGCATGAGCGCCTGGTAGATGACCTGCCGCAGTTCGACGCGGTGCTGAAGCCGCTTCGCGACGGCCATTCCCTGATGGGCCCAGTAGAGCGCGCTCGCGAGCGGCGCCGTCCAGTCCTGCGCGCCGTACTCCGCGTCCACCGCGGCCATCCGCGCCGGGTCCATGCCCAGGTCCGCGAGTCCGCCGGACGCCTGCGCGGCGGCGACTGTCTCCTTCCAGCGGGCCCGGTAGAACGGGCTCGCGTCGTCCAGATGGGACCCCATCTTGAGCAGGAACGTCCAGGCGAGCTCCTTGTAGATCACCGGGTCGCGCGGGTTCAGGCGCAGGCCGTCGTCCCGCAGCAGGCGCAGCCCCGCCTCGACCCAGCGCCAGCGGTCCGCGTGCGTGGGCATCATGACGGAGACGTTGTACGCGAGGTTCCAGGCCGCGTAGGCCCAGACCTCGGGGGTGTGCGGTTCGAGGAAGGTCAGCCAGGTCGCCAGCTGCGCGAGCTCGGCGTAGCGCCCCTCGTCCTGTAGGCGGTCGGCGCGGAACCAGACGACTTCGGCCGCGATGCTGCGGAAGCCCCCGAGCCCCGCGACGATCATCTCCGCGGCCGGCGAGGGCGCGGCGACGCCTGCGTCCGCCGCGTCGTCGCGACCGCGCTGGAAGGCCCAGCCGCCGAGCGCGCACCCCGCGAGCGCCGCGCCCGCGGCGATTCTGGTCCAGACCGCGTTCACAGGAAGCCGTTCTCCGCCAGAAGGTCCATCGTCACGCCGCCGGACGACGCGCGCGGGGACGCGTCGTCGTCCGCGGTCTCCCCGCGGCGGATGGCGTACTTGCCCAGCACGTCGCTCTCGAGGTTGACAGGGTCGCCCGCCTTCAGCGCGCCCAGGTTGGTCTCCGCGGCCGTGGTCGGGATGACGTCCACCTGCAGCCAGTCGTCGCCCAGGCCGCTGACGGTCAGGGAGACGCCGTTCACCGCGATGGAGCCCTTCAGCACCGTCGCCGCGGCGATGGCGCGCGGGCAGCGGAAGCGCAGCGCGAAGTCGCGGCCCTTCGCCGTGCGGGACGCGAGCGTGCCGACGCCGTCCACGTGCCCCTGCACGACATGGCCGCCGAACCGGTCGCCCGCCTTCATCGCGCGCTCGAGGTTGACGCGCGCGCCCGGCAGCAGCGAGGCCAGCGTGGACCGCCGCGCCGTCTCCTCGAGGACGTCGGCCGTGAAGCGCGTCGCATCGCTCGCGCAGACGGTGAGGCAGACGCCGTTCACCGCGACGCTCTCGCCCTTCACGAGCGGTTCGGGCCACGGGTCGAACTGGAATTCGAGCACGAGCCCGCGGCCGCGGGAGACGCGCCTGACCTTGCCGGTCTTCTGGATGAGTCCTGTGAACATGGGCTTTTCCCCCTGGATCAGAACGGGTCGGGTCGGCGGACGTCGTTCGAGAAGATGTCGTCCCCGAAGCAGGTCGGGAACGTCGGGCGGAACCGCCGCGCCTCGGCGAGGGGACGGCCGCCGATGACGACGGGACAGAGGATCGTCACCCATTCGTCCACGAGGTCGGCGTCGGCCAGCGCGCGGGCGAGTCCCAGCCCGCCCTCGCAGAGGACGTGCATGAAGCCGCGGCGGCCCAGGTCGCGCAGCGCCTCGGCGGCGTCGCGGTAGACGAGCGTGCGGTCCTTCGCCGCGTCGGTGAAGACCTGCGCGCCCTTCGGCAGGCGCCCGCTGCGGGAGACGACCGCGCGCCAGAGGTCGTCGTTGCGCGACACGTGGCAGAGCAGCGAGGGGTCGTCCTTCCGCACCGTCTCCGCGCCCACCATCATCACGTCCGCCGTCTCGCGCCAGGTCGCCGTCTCGCGGAGGGACTGCTTCCCGGAAATCCACCGGGACCGTCCCTGCCCGTCGCAGATGCGTCCGTCGAGGGACATCGCGAGCTTGACCGTCACCCACGGCAGGCCGGTCGTCACGTGCTTCGCGAACGGGCGCAGCGTCGTCGCCCAGATTCCACGGGCCGTCTCGACACGTCCGGCGACGGGGCTCTTCGCCCAGCAGTCGGTCTCGATGCCCGCGCGCCGCAGCACGCGCGCGGCCTTGCCGCGGTTCGTCGGATTGGGGTCGGGACAGGCCCACACGACGCGCGAGACGCCGGCGGCGACCAGCGCGTCGCAGCAGGCGCCCACGCGCCCGGGCTTCGAACACGGTTCAAGCGTGCAGTAGACGGTCGCGCCCTTCGGCGAAACGCGGCAGGCCTTCAGCGCCGCCGCCTCGGCATGGTCGCCGCCGCAGCGGCGGTGACGGCCCTCGCCGACGATGCGGCCGCCCTTCACGACGACCGCGCCGACGGGCGGGTTGGGGCGCGTGTGGCCGCAGCTCTTCGCCGCCAGGTCCCACGCGCGGTCCATGAACGCGAGTTCGACGTCGTCCGACATGCGCCGCGTCACTTCGCCTCGGGGGTGAACGTCTCGGCCTTCGGCCGGCGGATGTCCTTGGCGAGATTGTCCAGGACGCCGTTGACGAACTTGCCGCTCTTCGTCTCGGAGAAGAACTTCGCGAGGTCGATGGCCTCGTTGACGAGGATCGGCGCGGGGATGTCCGGACAGTTGCGCAGTTCCCAGGCCCCGAGGCGGAGCACGTTGCGCTCGACGGTGCCCAGGCGGTAGATCGACCAGTTGCGCAGGTAGCCGCCGACCTCACGGTCGAGCTCGTCGCGCATCTGCCACACGCCGCGGACACGGGCCTCCGCGAAGGCGCGCATCTCGACAAGGGTTTCCTGTTCGTTCGGATCCGGCGAGGAGAAGACGATGCGCGGCGCGCGCACCTCGTCGTTCGCCAGCATCTCGCTCTCAAGCTGGATCTGCTGGCTCCAGAACGCCTCGATGTCCGCGTCCAGCGATTCGGGTGGATTCAAGTCGAACTGGACCAGCATCTGAACCGCCCATTCGCGACCTTGTCTGCGTGTGACCATATCAAAGACCTCTTGTATTGCGTGAGCGGCTATTCTATCAAAAAAAAGAAGGCCCGACAATCTGCCGGGCCTCCCTTTCAAGGGAAGCAAGCAAGCTTACTTCTTGGCGGCCTTCGGCGGGACGAGGGCGTCCTTCGCGGCCTTGGCGAGGCGGAACTTCGCGACCTTGCACGCGGGCTTCTTCTTCTCTTCGCCCGTCTGCGGGTTGCGGACCATGCGGGCGGCCTGCTTCTTGATGAGGAGCTTGCCGAGGCCGGGGATGACCCAGCCCTTCTCGTTCTGGCGGGCGCCTTCGTAGGCGAGCTCGATCAGCTTCTCGTAGACGGCGACGGCCTGGGCCTTCTTGATGTCGGCGGCTGCGGCGAGGGCGACCATGAGGGCGCTCTTCGTCGTGGGGACTTCGATTTTCTTAGCCATTTCTGTTCGTTCCTTTTTCCCTGCAAGCGGAAATCGCCCGCAACACCAGTAGAATAACGGTTTTTTGCATCACGCGCAAGAGGGAAAATGCGTTTGAGCCAATTTTTCATGGGGTTCGCGCGTTCCCCGGCCTGCCTCCGCCTACTCGGCGCGGGGGTGGTGGAGGCGGTGGACCTCGCCGAGGCGGGCCCGGTCGACGTGGGTGTAGACCTGCGTCGTCGAGATCGAGGCGTGGCCGAGCATCTCCTGGATCGCCCGGATGTCCGCGCCGTGCTGCAGCATGTGCGTGGCGAAGCAGTGGCGGAGGACGTGCGGGGAGACGGCGGACGGGTCCAGTCCCGCCGCGCCGGCGCGTTCGCGCAGCATCTTGAAGACGCCCATGCGCGTGAAGGCGCGGCCGAGCCGCGTCACGAAGAGGTGGCGCTCGTCCGCGTTCCCCTTCGCGAACGACGCGCGCGCGGACTCGAGGTACCGCCGCAGCGCGCGGCCGCAGGCGCCGCCCATCGGCACGATCCGCTCCCTGGACCCCTTGCCGCGGCAGCGCACGACGTCCGCATCCGCAAGGAAATCGCGCAGCTCGAGCCCGCACAGTTCGCTCACGCGCAGGCCGCAGCCGTAGAGGAGCTCGAGCATCGCGCGGTCGCGCAGGTCGCGCGGGTCGTCCCCGGCGACGGACGCCATCAGCCGCCCCGCCACGCCCTCGTCGAGCACGCGCGGCAGCACGAGGTTCTTGCGCGGGGCGTCCAGGCCCTCGGAGAGATCGCGCGCCGCGAACCCCTCGGCCTTGAGGTGGTGGAGGAACTCGCGCAACGCGACGAACGCCCGTGCGCGCGTCGTGGGGCGCTTCCGGGCCGCGCGCAGCGCCTCGAGCCAGGCGACGACGTCCGTGCGCGCCAGGGCGCGCGAATCGACGCGCCCGCGGGCCGCGAGGAACTCGAGGAAGAACCGGATGTCGCGCCCGTAGGCCTCGAGGGTCTTCGGGGCGAGCCCGCGCTCCAGCGCGAGCCAGGCCTTGAACGAGGCTGCGCACTCGGCAAGGGCGGCCACGGCGGCATCCTCCCGCGAAACGGCTACTTCTTCGGCTTCGCGCCGATTGACTCGGGCGTGACGCCGTTCGCCGCGAAACCGGCGCCCGCGATCGCCATCTCGATGTTCTTCTTGGCGATCTGCATGGAGTCGTAGCGCAGCGCGAGGACACGGCGCGCGGCGTCGAACTTGAAACTGGACTTCTCCACGCCCGCGTACGGCGCCAGGGCGGCCGTGAGGGCGGGAACGTCCGCCTCCGTGGCGGAGGGCACCGCGACCTCGAAGTCGCGCACGTCGGTGCGGCGGCACCCGCCAAGGGCGAGGAGGACGGTCAGGATGGCGAGGCTGGTCTTGAATTTTGCGCTCATGTCTTGATTATACCATAACAAACCCGCTCCAGGAAATGGGGAGGTCCTGGAGCGGGTTCACGGACAGTTGGTTGGCTTTGTCCATTCGGGAGTATGCGGCCCCGCGGACGAATCTACAGGGCCGTGGAATTTTCCCCTACTTTTTTTCGCCGTCCTTCTTCGCCTCGGCCTTCTTCGCCTCGTCCTTCTTGGGCTCCTCCTTCGCCTTGACGAGGTCCTTGCGGGCCTTCGCCAGGTTGTCGGCGCTGTAGGACGAGATCGAGAAGGTCCACTTGCCGGCCTTCGCGTTGAAGTCCTTCGCGGCCTGCTCGAGCTTCGCGTTCTCCGCGGCGTTCGTGCCGGCCGGCGTGAACGACGCGCTGATCTTGAACCAGCGGTCGGCCCCCGTCGCGGCGCCCGTCTTCGCGGTGTAGACCGTGCCGTTCTTCAGCGTGGCCGTGTAGACGGCGCCCGTCGCGAAGCCGAGCTCCTGCTCGGTGAGCTTCGGGTCGGCGACGCCCGTGAGGTCAAGGTAGCTCAGCGCGGAGTCGAGCGAGTACGTCTTGGAGCTGTCGAGCTCCTCCTTCTCGCCGAGGCCCTCGAGCTCCCACTTGCCGTCCTTGCGCGCCAGCTTGACGGTCTCCCCGCCCTTCCGGTACGTCACCGCCGCGATGTCCGCGCCCGGAATCTGGCAGATGCGCGTGTCGATCCACTTCTTCGGATCGCCGTCGAACGCGTCGAGCGCGTCCTTGACGAGCACCGGGCGCCCGTCGTAGACGAGGTAGCGGCCGTCGGGGTAGCCCCCGCCGCCGAACTGCGCCATCTGCCCCTTCGGCTTGGCGCTGTGGGTGCCGCCGAGCTGGAGCGTCGCGAGGGACTTGCCGGCGGCGTTCTTCAGCTCGACCGGGACGGGCTTGTCGATCGTCTTGCCGGTGGCGACCTGCCCGACCTTCAGGTCCTGCAGCTTGAGGATGTTCTCGCGGATCTTCGCGACGTCGGCCGGATAGCCGTGGAGCGTCTCGACCGCCCATCCGCCCTCCGCCGCGACGAGGGCGACCTTGCGGTCGCCGCCGATCTCGACGCGCGCGACGTCGGAGACGTCGAACGCGGGGAGGATCTTCTTGCCGACGACGGACGGCGCCTTCATGCGCTTGCCGGCCGTCGTCATGTACGCGGCGCCGCCCAGCAGGGCCGCGACCGCCGTCAGGATAACCAGGTTCTTCGTAGTCATGTCAATGCCTCTTCAAGTGGATGGACGCCCCGTCTCAGCGACGGCGGCGCTTCAGACCGCGCAGGATGCCGAAGCCGATCACGAGCAGCGGCACCAGGCAGATGTTGATCACCTTCAGCGTGAGGCCGAGGCGGTCGATGTCGCCCGTGAGCTCCTTGCGGACGTTCTTCAGCTGCCGGCGGGTGTCGGCCTGCGTCCGGCGCAGCTTCGCGATCTCCTCCTGCTGCTCCTTCGACAGCAGCAGGCGCTCGTTGCCCGTCTTCTGCTTCTGCAGGGACATCAGGCGCTGCTGGGTCTCCTCGAGCTCCTTCTCGAACTCCTCCTGCTTCGCCTGCCACTTCGCCATGGCCTTCGCCTCGAGGGCGTCGACCTTCGCGAACGGACGGTTCGACGGGCCGCGGGAGCGGACGCCGATCAGCTCCTCGCGGCCGGCGTACTGCTCGATCACGTTGGAGAAGAGCACGAGGTTGTCGTTCCAGGGCTGCGCGATCGGTCCGAACAGCGTGTTCATGACCTGCACGCAGAAGTCGTCCGCGAGGAAGTCGGAGTCGGCGAACAGCACCACCGAGCCCTTGTCGCCCTCGGCCACGACCTTCGGAACGGCGTTCGTGGAGCCCTCCTTCCAGTCCGGGCCCTTCGGGAACGCGGTCCGGAACGTGCCGGAGAGGCGGGCGGCGAGCGTGCGGCGCACGCCGTCGGGCTTGAGCTCGCGGCGCATCGCGCCCATGCCGAACTGCACGTTCTGGCGGTCGACCAGGCAGGCGCTGTCCGCCGACGTGGTCACGAGCGGCTCGAACTTCAGGCCGTCCTTCTGCGTGAAGGAGAACGCGCCCGCGAACGGGAACACGAGCTGGGTGAGGCCCGAGACGAGCAGGTCCGTCTTGTCGACGTTCTTCGCGCCGAGCGACAGGAACGCGGGGTTCTCCTCCGCGCGGCCGTTGCCCGCGTTGAGCTTCGTCGCGGACGCGAGGTCGGCGACGACCTTCTGCGTGTCGAACGAGACGCCCCACGCGTCGAACAGCTTCCCGAGCGTGGACGGGCCGTCCGGACCGCCCATCTGCATCATCATCGGGTTCTGCTGCTGGCGCTGCGAGATCATGTCCATCGCCGAGAACGCGTCGACGCACGCGATGAGGCGGCCGCCGCGGACGACGAACTGGTCGATCGCGAAGAGCGTCTTCTCGGAGAGGTCCTTGGCGTGCAGCACGACGAGCGCCTTGACGTCCTCGTCGATCGACTCGGCCGTCGTCGGGATCTCGCGGACGTCGTAGTCCTTCTTGAGCTCCATGAAGGAGGCCCAGCCCTGCGGCTGCTGCCGGCGCTGCATCTGCATCATCGGGTTCGGCGGCTGGCCGAGGACGCCCGGGAGGGACGTCATGACGCCGATCACGGGACGCTGCTCGTCCCAGCCGACGCGCGTGACGAGGCGCGTCACGTCGTACTCGAGCGTGGACTCGGTGCGCGGGCTGAAGCGCGGCAGCGTCTCCTCGCGGTCGCCGCAGACGGCGACGAGGCCGAAGTAGACGGGCTGGCCGAACGGGGTGACGTTCTGCGGCTCGACGCCGTAGCGCTGCGCCCACTCCTCCGCGTCGGAGTCCGGCTTCGGGTCGTACGCCTCGAGCGCGACGTGGCCGTTGCCCGCGAGCTCGTACTCCTTCAGGAGGTTCTGCACCTGCTGCGCGTACGTCTTCAGCTGCATCGGCATCTCGGCCGAGCTCGAGCTGTAGTAGAACTTCAGCGTGACGTCGTTCTCGAGCTTGCCGAGCACGGCCTTCGAGCCCTTCGAGAGCGTGTACAGCTTCTCGCCCGTCATGTCGACGCGGAGCGGGAGGTTGGAGAGGATCAGGTTCGCGGCGCCGATGATGGCGGCGACCACGACCAGGCCGGCGATTCCAGTGAGTTTCTTGTTCATGTCTTGCTATTCCGCTTAAAACACCATTCCCTCAGACGGCTCAGCTCGCCTTGCGGCTGTCCGTCACGACCTGCGCGGCCGCGAGCATGAAGACCATGACGCCGACGTAGTAGCCGATGTCCGCGAAGTCGATCACGCCCCGGCGCATCGCGTCGAAGTGCGTGAGCAGCGAGCAGGAGGCCACCGCGTTCACGATTCCGCCGGGCACGCCCCAGTTGGCGACCGCGCCCACCACCGGGTCGAAGCCGATGATGAGCAGCAGGAACGTGGTCGCGAGCGCGATCACGAAGCCGATCACCTGGCTGCGCGAGAGCGAGCTGGCGAAGACGCCGATCGCCGTCGCCGCGCCCGCGAGGAGGAAGCTCCCCACATAGCCGCAGAAGACCGCGCCCAGGTCGGGGCTGCCGAGCCACGCGGCCGTGCAGACCACCGGGAACGTCAGCGCGAGCCCGATGCCGATGAAGGCCCAGGCCGCGAGGAACTTGCCGACGAGCGCCTCGCCGAGCGTGATCGGCAGGGTCAGCAGCAGCTCGATCGTGCCGTTGCGGCGCTCCTCGGCCCAGAGGCCCATCGTCGCCGCCGGCACCAGCAGCAGGTACATCCAGGGATGCCAGAAGAAGAACGGCGTCAGGTCGGCCTGGCGGCGCTCGTAGAACATGGCCACGCCGAACGTGAGGAAGCCCGCCAGCACGAGGAAGGCCACCAGGAACACATACGCCACGGGGGAGTCGAAGTAGGACTTGAACTCGCGCCCGAAGACGGTCTTGACTTTGCTGAAAGACATGGCTTACTTCGCCTCCTTGTCCATCGTGAGGGTGCGGAAGACGACGTCGAGCTTCCCGCTCGGGTCCATTCCGCGGAGCTTCTCCGGCGTGCCGTCGGCCTTGATCTCGCCGCCGGCGATGACGATCGCGCGCGAGCAGACCGCGTCGACCTCCTCGAGGATGTGAGTCGAGATGATGATGGCCTTCTCGGCGGACATCTCCTTGATCATCTCGCGGACGACGAACTTCTGGTTCGGGTCCAGGCCGTCCGTGGGCTCGTCCATGATGAGCACCTTGGGGTCGTGCAGGATCGCCTGCGCGAAGCATGTGCGCTGGCGGTAGCCCTTCGACAGCGTGTCGATCGTCTGGCGCGCGACGTTCGTGAGGCGGGCCTTCTGCAGCACCGCGTCGACCTTCTCCTTCGCGGCGCGGCCCTCGAAGCCGCGGACCTTCGCGATGAACGTCAGGAAGTCCGTCACCGTCATCGAACGGTAGCTCGGCGCCGCCTCGGGCAGGTAGCCCAGCGCGCCCTTCGCCCCGACGGGGTCCTGGATGATGTCGTGTCCATCGATGACGGCCGTCCCCGACGTCGGCGGGATGAAGCCCGTGATCATCCGCATCGTCGTGGACTTCCCGGCGCCGTTCGGCCCGAGGAAGCCCAGCACCTCGCCTTTCTTCACCTCGAAGGAGATGCCCTTCACGGCCTGGAAGGCCCCGAAGCTCTTCTTAAGGTTGTCGACCTTGAGCATGTTCTCTTGTCCTCTCTTTCCTCTCGATATGTCACGGGAGCGCCGCCCCCGGATCAGATGCATGTCGCATATTCTAGCAGAACGGCGCCATTTGTCCATAGCCCGGGGGCCATGGACGCGCGCCTACTTTAGCACGCTTCCATTAGGCGCGGATTAGCGCGGGCGGGAATTCGGGCAAATGTGCTATACTTGCGCCGTGGAAGACATGGAACAGAACGTCCTCGTGCGCCAGGCGTTCGCGGAGCACCGCGAACGCCTCCTGCGCCTCGCCGAGCGCCACCTCAACCCGGTGATGCGCCGCCGCGTCTCCCCGGAGGACGTCCTCCAGGAGGCCGCGGCGAACGTCTGCCTCCGCGGCGGCTCCTTCGTGAACAACCCCGACCTGCCGGCCTATTTCCGCCTGCGCGCCGTCCTGCTCCAGACCATCGCCCAGCTCGAACGCCGCCACCTGCAGTCCGCCAAGCGCGACGCCTACCGCGAAGCCGAGCCCCCGCCCGCCGACGAGGCCGGTGAAGACGCCGGCGCCGCCTGGGACGACATCCCCGACACCGCGACCTCGCCCCTGTCCGCAGCCGCACGGGCCGACCGCCACGCGATCCTCCGCCAGGCCCTCAGGGACCTCGCCGAACCCGACCGCCAGATCGTCCTCCTCCGGAACTTCGACGACCTCTCGAATGCCGAGTGCGCGGACATCCTCGGCATCGACCCGAAGGCCGCCAGCATCCGCTACGTGCGCGCCCTCCAGCGGCTCCGGGCGCGCCTCGTCGAGTACACGGAGTTCCAGGCATGACCCCCGGGCCCTCACTCGAGGAGCTGGTCGAGCTCTACCTCGACCGCTGCCACCTCGGCGACGCGCCCGACACCGCCACCTTCATCGCCGAACACCCCGAGCACGCCGCCGAGCTGCTCGAGACGCTCCCCCTCCTCAACGATCTCGAAAAGATCGGCGACGACGCCCGCGGCCGATCCCGCGCCGCCGCGGCGGAGCTGCCCGAGCTCCCCGGCTCCGACTTCCGCCTCGTGCGCAAGATCGGTGGCGGCGGCATGGGCGTCGTCTTCGAGGCCGAGCAGATCTCCCTCGGCCGCCGCGTCGCCGTCAAGCTGCTCGCCCCCTCCCTGGTCGGGGACGCCGCCCGGCGCGAGCAGTTCGAGCGCGAGGCCCGGCTCGTCGGCGCCCTCTCCCACCCGAACATCGTCACCGTCATCGGCGCCGGCCAGTCGGCCGGCACCTGCTACTACGCGATGGAGCTCGTCACCGGCGAGCGCCTCGACCGCCACGTGTTCGCCGACGTGCGCGAGATCGCCGCCGTCGGGCTGCAGGCCGCCCGCGCCCTCTCCTACGCACACGGCTGCCAGGTCATGCACCGCGACATCAAGCCCTCGAACCTCCTGCTGGACGCCGAGGGCCAGCTGCACGTCGCCGACTTCGGCCTCGCCTGCATGCTCGAGGAGGGCAAGGAGTCCGTCGAGCGCGCAGGCGCGCAGAACGGCACCCTCCGCTACATGCCCGCCGAGCGCCTGCTCCACGGCATCAGCTCCCCTTCCGGCGACCAGTACGCCCTCGGCGTGACCCTCTACGAGCTGGCCACGCGCCGCCCCGTGCTCGAGCTCCGCTCCTCCACCGCGCTCTTCCGCCGCATCTGCACCGAGCCGCTCCCCCCGCTCGTCTGCGCCGAGCCCGACTTCGCGGCCATCGTCAACAAGTGCGTCGCCTACGACGCGGCCGAACGCTATTCATCAATGGACGCGCTGGCCGAGGACCTGCGCCGCTTCCTGGCCCACGAGCCCGTCCTCGCCTCGCCCGCCCCCGCCGGCCGCCGCCTCGTCCTCTGGGCGCGGCGCAAGCCCGCGGTCGCCGCCCTCGCGGCCATCGCCGGACTCTGCGCCGTCTCGGCCGTCGTCGCCCTCGCCGTCGGCTACGCGCGCACCGCCGACGCCCTGCGCCTTGCCGAGCGGAACGCCTCCCTCGCGGGCGCGGCCCTCTCCGGCGTCTTCCGCGGCGTCGAGAGCCAGGCCCCCAGCCGCCGCGACACGGAACTGCTCACCGAACTGCTGCCCTACTACGGCGAACTCGCCCGCCGCCGCGACATGCCCGTGGAGAAAATCGTCGAGGCCAACCGCATCCTGGGCGTCTGCGCGTACCGCACGGGCAACTACATGCTGGCCGAGAAGGCCTTCCTTCAGGTCGCCCAGACCCGCCCGACCGCGGCGGACGAGTACCTGCTCGCCCAGGCCATGCGCCGCCAGGGGAAGGACGCCGAGGCCGACGCCCTCTTCCGCGGCGTCGCCGGAGCCTACGCGGACTCCACCAACGCCGTCGACCGCTTCGAATCCGCCCGGGCCCTGCTCGCCCTCGCCCAGGAGCGCGCGGACGATCCGGACCGCGCCCGCGCCTTCCGCATCGTCGCGGACCTTCTG
Source organism: Kiritimatiellia bacterium (assembly GCA_016302985.1). Lineage (GTDB taxonomy): Bacteria > Verrucomicrobiota > Kiritimatiellia > RFP12 > UBA1067 > RUG572. The sequence continues at coordinate 27,080 of JAEDMN010000001.1, forward strand.
AAGGACGACCCGCAGAACCCGGACTACCGCTTCCAATACGCCCTCATCCTCGGTGCCAGCCCCCGCCTCTACGCCTCGGAGCCAATCCCCGGCGTGCGCCCCAACGCGGGCGCCATCCTCAGCAGCCTCGCCGGCGAGTTCCCCGACCGTCCCGAATACGGCCTCGCCCTCGTCGAGCTCACGGAGCGCCGCCTGCGCGGCATCCGCAACCCGCGGGCCGTCGACCGCAACGGCTTCTCGCTGGCGCTCGAGCACGCCGACCGCCTGCTGGCGCGCTACCGCAACATGCCGGACGCGGTTTCGGCCGTCGTCCGCCTGCGCGTCGCCTACGCGGACTTCCTCAGTCGCGCCGGCGACGCGACCGAGGCCGCGCTCGAACGCGCCCGCACCTCCGGCATGCTCGAGATGATGGCGCACAACCCCGAGACCCCGGCCGCCCCCCGCTTCCGCTTCGCCTCCACCAACGGCACCACGCTCGCCTACCGGCAGATCGTCGTCAACCGCTCGACCCCCGGCCCCGCCACGCTCGTCACCGTCCTGCACGGGCGCGACGCGCGCGCCTCGGACAACGCGCGGCAGCTCGCGACGCCGTCGCTCATGACGCTGCTCGACTATGTCCAGACGCACGGGGAGAAGACGGTCGTGCTGCTGCCGCAATGCCCCCCGAAGAAGGAATGGCGTCAGCTGCGTCCGCTGGTGGACGAACTGCAGAAGCGCAAGGCACGCGAATTCCGCGTCCCGCCGAAGCGGCTGCGGGAGATCGGCGAGACGCCCCTCTCCGCGGAAGACTGCGCCCGCCTGTTCCGTCGCGCGGCGACGCGCGACGCGGCCGCTACTTCTCCCGAGCCTTCTCCGTCTGGAGGCGGCGCACGGCGAGGTCCGTGAGCTCGACGAGCTCGCGCAGCGTGGCCACGCCCGGCTGGTCGTCGGCCATCCGGCGCACGACCTCCTCGGCGCGCGCACGGGCGTCCTGCGCGGCCTTCGCGCGGGCGTCGGAAGCCTGCAGCTCCCGCCGCAGAGACGCCTGTTCGCGCGCACCCGCGTCGAGGCGCGCGTCCGCCTGGTCCGCGCGACGGCGGACCCGCCCCAGCTCCTCGCGGAGCGACTTCTCCGCGAGGTCCTTTGCGGACCTGGCCGAGGCGAGGTCGCCCTTCGCCCGCTCGCAGGCGGAAAGCGCCTGGGCGAGGTTGCGCCCGAGCGCGTCCTTCGCCTCGCCGAGGCGCCGCAGCTCGGCGGCGAGCCGGTCGTTCTCGTTGCGCAGGCGTGCACGTTCGACCTCGAGTTCGGCGTTCTGGTCGTCCAGGGCGCGGTTCCGCGTCCAGAGCACCCAGCCGAACCACCCGGCGGCGCCCAGCGCCGCCAGCTGCACGGAGGCGAGCAGGAACCTGGTGCACGCCTTCATCCGAGCAGGACCTTGTCCTGGACGAGGCGCGCCTGGAGCGCCTTCACGTCGAGTTCACGCGGCGTGCAGCCCTTCAGCGCGGCCATCGCCGCGGCCGTGCCGGCGGCCTGGCCGGTCACGAAGCAGGGGCAGATGAGGCGGAAGGTGTCGATCGTGTCCGGCGCGCCGAGCATGCGGCCCGCGCAGAGCACGTTCTCGACGTTCTTCGGCAGCAGCGCGCGGTACGGCACCTGGAACGCCGCATGGCGGCCGTCCTGGCCGAACATGCCGATGGAGTCCGCCGGACGGAAGTCCGTGCGCAGCAGCGCGCGGTCGACGATGAGCTCCGCGTCGATCAGGCGCGAGGCGCGCGGGCCGATCTGCGAGCACGTGTTCGCGATGAAGACCTGTTCCCAGCCCGGCTCCTGGCGCATCGACGCCACGTGCTCCCACCACTTCTTCCGGAAGTCGATCTCGGCCTTCGTGAGGTCGCGCACGTCCACGCCGTTGCCCTTGACGCCCGTGCCGTAGTTGCCCCACCAGGTCGCGGGGTTCGCCTCGTTCGAACGCGTCGGCCACTTGGAGAGGACGGTCTTCTTGACCTTGCCGTCCGCACCCTTCGGCGCGCCCTTCGCCGTGATGCGGTCCATGTTCCCGAGGCGCACCACGTGGCCGATGCCGTGCGTGATCTGGCGGTAGTTTCCGCCGGCCTGGAAGAGGACGTCCGCGTCGCCCGAGCAGTCCACGACCTGCTTCGCGAGGATCGCCTGCTTGCCCTGCTTGGACTCGAACACGACGCCGAGCACCTTGTTCCCCTGCTGGATCACGTCGACGCCCCAGCAGTGGAAGAACATGTCGATCTTCTCCTCGGCGACCATCGTGTCCATCAGGTACTTCGCGCCCTCCGGGTCCACGGTCGGCTGCCAGTGCCGGTTCGCCGGCACGGGGCCGGTGCAGACGTGCGCGCCCAGCGCGCGGGCGCGGTGCGCGAACTCCGCCGCGAGGCCCGTCGTCACCAGGCGGTACTTCCCGTCCTCGCGCGCCGACGTGCAGAGCATGATCAGCACCATGCCGTTCGTGAAGAGGCCGCCCAGCGAGCCATAGCGCTCGACGAGCGCGACCTTCGCCCCCGTGCGCGCGGCCGCGAGGGCGGCCGCGAAGCCCGCGGGGCCGCCGCCCACGACCACGACGTCCGTACGGTGGAAGACGGGGATCTCCCGCGCCGGGCAGAGGACCTTCCCGTCCTGCAGCGCGCAGCTCGGCCCGTCCTCCATCGTGTGCGGCAGCGGGAAGATGTCCTTGCCGAACCACACGTTGTCCGGGTCGCCCACGGATCCCGGCGGCAGGGTCGCCTTCGTCTTGACGAACTCGTCCGCGGCGAGCGGCGCCCCCGCGAGCGCGGCCCCCCCAAGGCCCAGCCGCTTCAGGAATTCACGCTTCGTAACCTTCTTCATCCTCTGTCTCCTCTTCTCGCTCCTTGACCCGTTCCACGCCGTCGAACTTCCTTCGCCCAGTCGAAGCTCGAACCTCCACGTCCTGCTAAAACTCTATTCCTTATTATATCCTAACCATGGGCAGATTGGAATATGGTAAAATGTCCGCCGTGCCAGCTACCCCCAACATCCACCTGATCGTGGGAGAGGACGACTACCTCGCCGAAGCGGCCGCCCGGAAGATCCTCGAGGCGGCCGTTCCCGCGTCGTGCCGCGAAACGGCGGTGGAGACGGTCGACGGCCGCGCGGAGAACGCGGAGACCCAGCTCGCCTCCCTCAAGGCCTGCGTGGACTCGGTTCTTTCGCCCCCCTTCCTCGACCCCGTCAAGCTCACCTGGTGGCGGCATGTCGACTTCCTCCCGGGCGGGGGCCGGAGCGGCTCCCCGTCCGAAGCCGTGAAGACGGCGCTCGAGCGCTTCGCGGACGACCTGGCCACGCACCCCCTCCCCGACAACCAGACGCTCGTCATCACCGCGACGAAGCTGCTCAAGACGAGCATCTTCGCCAAGCGCCTCATGTCCTGCGCCCAGGTCGTCGAGTTCGCCGGCGGGGGCAAGGCCCGCGACCGCCTGGAGGCCGCCCGGATGCGCCTGCCCGACCTCGCCGCGGCCGAGGGCCTCTCCTTCGACCCCGGCGCGGACGACGCCTTCCTCTCGAAGGTCGGCGCCGACACGCGCATCGTCGTCTCCGAACTCGCCAAGCTCCGCACCTACCTCGGATCCGAGCGGGACAACGTCACGGCCGCCGACGTCGCGGAGGTCTGCTCCGTCGGCGGCGAGGAACCCGAGCTCTGGGACGTGACGGACGCCATCGTGCAGCGCAACCCCGCCAAGCTCGTCGCCACCCTCGCCCGCTTCGACGGCGAACAGGGCTTCGGCATCATGCTCGCCACCGTCGTCGAGAAGCTCTTCCGCGAGCTCGTCGTCTACCGCGACGCCCTCGACCGCGGCTGGCTCACCCCCTACGGGACCTGGGCGAAGAACCTGCCGCCCGAGGTCGCGGCGGACCTCGACGCGGCCGGCATCGGCCCCGGCGTCAACAAGAGCTCCTGGCTCGTGAAGCGCAACGCCCAGAACGCCCGCGCCTTCTCCCTCCTCGAGCTCCGCACCGCCCGCTTCCGCATGCTGCAGGTCCGCGAGAAGCTCGTCTCCTCGACCGAGGACGACGACCTCGTCCGGCAGGAGCTCCTGCGGATCATCCCCCGCCCCCGCCGCGCCTGACCCGGAGGTCCGGAATCCGGAATTTGAAATCCCAAACAGAAGAAAAGTGAAGCACATGTTCAGCAAACTGTTCAGCATCGAAACGAAGCCCGGCGCCTACTTCCGCCGCATCGACTGGACCGCCTTCTGGGGCGCGACGGTCATCGCCTTCCTCGTCTACTTCTTCACGCTGGGCCCCAGCGTGGGTCTCGAGGACTCCGGCGAGCTCGCGACGGCCGCGGACCACCTCGGCGTGCCCCATCCCCCGGGCTACCCCTTCTGGTCCCTCTGCTGCTGGTTCTTCTGCCGCCTCTTCTCGTGGGTGACCTACATGGGCCATCCGACGCCCGCCTGGGCCGTCTCGCTCTTCTCGGCCGTCGCGGGCGCCTTCGCCGCGGGCTGCACCGCGATGCTGATCTGCCGCTCCGGCAGCGACATGCTCGACTCGATCGCGGACGGCGACCCGTCCCCGGACCGCGCGGCCGGCAACGCCCGCATGGCCCTCGCCGGCGGCCTGGGAGGATCCCTGGTCTTCGCCTTCTCCCCCGTCGAGTGGTCCCAGTCGACGATCGTCGAAATCTACTCCCTCAACGCCCTCTTTCTGATGGCGGTCTTCCTGCTCTCCTACCGCTGGATGCGCAAGCCGTCGGACCGCATCCTCTGGCTCGTCGCCTTCGTCTTCGGCCTCGGCCTCACCAACTACCAGGTGCTCCTGCTCGCCGCCGTCCCGCTCGCGATCATCATCGCCCTGCGCGACATCCGCCTCTTCCGCGACTTCGTGCTCATCCTCATCCCGATGGGCCTCACCGCGAAGCTCCTCCAGATCGGCTCGATGATGAAGGCCAGCCACTACATGAGCGCGGACGTCATCAACAAGTTCGACCCCGTGCTGAAGACGGACTCCTGCCCGAACGAGGTCATCCTCTGGATTGGCTGCGTCCTGCTCGTCGCCGCCCCGCTCGTCGGACTCCTCCTCGCCCGCCGGCAGGACGCGCGCGCCGCGAAGGCGGCCCTCGGCACCGGCTTCGCCGGCGTCGGGCTGATCGTGCTCGCCGCCACCGTCTTCTCCGGCCCCGCCACCTGGGCCGCCCCCAACGAGATGGTGGTCGCCCCGCTGCTTGAACCCGCGCGCTACGCCTGGATCGGGGCCTTTCTCGCCGGTTCCTGCGTCTGCGCCCTCGGCGCCGTCTTCGCTCCGAAGGACGCCGATTTCCGCGACGCCCGCGTCTGGAAGTGGCTGGCCGCGGCCGCGGGCTGCGGCTTCGTCGCGCTCCTCCTCGCGGGTTCCATGAAATCCGCCGACGCCGCGGGCTACGCCGGCCCCGTCTTCTCCTTCGCGAAGCCGACCCTCCTGCTCCTCGCCGGCATCGTCGCGCTCGTTCTGCTCGCCCTCACCACGCCGCGCGGTCTCGCCTTCGCCCTCCCCGTCGTCGCCGTCCAGACCACGGCCTACGTCCTCCTCTGCAAGGGCGCGATGAACGGCCTCACGAACCCCCACTCCTGGTGGTTCATGTGGCCGATCGTCTGGAACTTCGTGATGCTCGCCCTCGCCCGGGTGGCCCTGCCGAACGGCCGCGCCATCGCCACGGCGACCTTCTTCGCGGAACTCGGCGTCTCCTTCTACGCCTACATGCCGATTGTCTCCGACCTGCGCAACCCGCCGATGAACTGGGGCTACCCGCGCACGTGGGAGGGCTTCAAGCACGCCATCATGCGCGGCCAGTACGAGGCGATCAAGATGCCGGACTTCTTCTCGAAGAGCGGCTTCGAGCTCTTCCTCAAGCAGCTCGGCTTCTACTTCCAGGACCTCCGCATGCAGTTCACGCTCGTCGCGGCAGCCCTCGCCCTCGTGCCCTTCGCCCTCTGGAAGTTCACCCTCCGCCGGGCCGGCGCGAAGACGGTGGTCGTGCATGCCTCCTGGATCGCGGCCGGCCTCTACGTGGCCGTGGCCGGGCTCGTCACCCTCTTCTCCGAGATCGTGGATGGCGAAGTGCCCCTGCGCCTCGACAAGTACCTGCTCGTGCTCCTCGCCCTGCTCGCCCTCGCCGGACTCGGGGCCATGGTCGTGCGCCAGGCCGTCGTCGTCTACCGCATGGTCTGCGGCCGCTCCCAGGCGCCCGCCGCCCCCGCGGAGGACGGGAACGCGCCCGTCTCCCTCCGCTTCTCCGCGGACGACGTCTCGCAGCAGTGGCTGATCGCGGTCGGCGCCTGCTTCGCCATCATGTCCCTCTTCCTCGTCGCCCTCGCGGGCGTCAAGGGAGACATCCAGGACGGCTTCATCCAGAAGGTGAAGTTCATCTCCTCCCACGGCATGTTCTCCCTCTGGATCGGCTACGGCATCGCGGTCGGCATCGCCGTCGCCCGCCGCTGGGTCCTTCCGCGCCTCGCCCCGGCGAACCCCGTCCTGCAGCGCCGGCTGCTCGCGCTCCTCTGCGTGATGGGCGCGCTTGTCGCCGCAATCCCGGTCTACGAGAACTACACGAACGACAAGCTCGTCTTCGCGATGGGCTCCGCCGAGCAGAACGGCCACACCTTCGGCTGGCAGTTCGGCAACTACCAGCTCCGCGGCGCCAACGCGATCCGCGAGGAGCTCTCCCGCGACGAGGAGCCGCTGCCGAACCCGATGTGGCCCGAGGAGATGGAGCCGGGCTCGATCTTCTTCGGCGGCACCGATCCGGGGCGTTTCGTCCCGACCTACATGATCTACTCCGCGAACGTCCGCCCCGACGTGTACCTCATCACCCAGAACGCCCTTGCGGACGACACCTACATGTCCGTCGAGCGCGACCTCTACGGCGACGAGATCTGGATTCCCTCCAAGGAGGACTCCGCCGAGTCGTTCAACATCTACGTCTCGGAGGTCCAGAGCGGCAAGCGTCCCGCCAATGCCGACCTCCGCATCGAGAACGGCCGCGTCCAGGTGACCGGGGCCCTCGGCGTCATGGAGATCAACGGCGTCCTCACGAAGATGATGTTCGACCACGAACGCCTCCGCCACGCGTTCTACGTCGAGGAGTCCTACGTGATCCAGTGGATGTACCCGTACCTCACGCCCCACGGCCTGATCATGAAGATCAACCCGGACGAGCACGCGCTCAACGCGAGCATCGTCCGCAACGACATGGACTTCTGGGACTGGTACCACCGCCGCCTCCTGCACGACCCCGCCTTCCGCCGCGACTTCCCGGCGCAGAAGAGCTTCTCCAAGCTCCGCGCGGCCATCGCCGGCCTCTACGCGCGCGCGGGCTACTTCACGATGGCCGACCAGGCCTTCCGCGAAGCCGTCCTCCTCTATCCGGCCTCGCCCGAGGCGACCTTCCGCTATGCGCAGGAGGTCCTCCTGCCGATGCAGCGCTGGAACGCGATCCTCGACCTGCTGGACTACACCGACCGCGTCGATCCGAACAACACCCGCACCACCCAGATGCGCGAGTATGTGAAGAAGCTCCGCGCCGTCACGGACGTCGTCGGCCGCCTTCAGGCCAAGGCCGCGAAGGCCCCGCTCACGGCGAACGAGAACCTGTCGCTGGCGATGAACCTCCAGTCCATCGGCCGCAACGCCCAGGCGGTCGAGGCCGTGCAGCGCATCCTCAAGATGCCCGAAACCGCCAGGGACTTCGACCTCAGCTTCCGCTGCGCGGCCATCCTCTCCGAGTGCGGGCAGCGCGGCGACGCGGCCACCACGCTCAGGAACGTCCTGGGCCTCTGCCCCGCGAACCTCGACCCCCGCGCCCTGCGCGAAATCGCCGCCATCCTCACCGAGGGCGGACTGCATGCGGAGGCCGAGGGCGTGTTGAACAACATCCTCCGCGCGAATCCGGACGACGTGGTCAGCTGGCTGCAGCTGGTGGTCGTCAAGGACGCGCTGGGACAGACCCAGGCCGCCCAGAGCGCCATCGTCCGCGCCTACCAGATCGACAAGGACGCGACGGCCGCCCGCCTCCAGTCCAGCAAGGAGCTCCAGCGGATCGCGGCGCCGCTCTTCAGAAGGCGCTGATGCTCCTCGACCGCACACTCCATCCCGACGAGGCAAACCAGGCCTTCACGGCCGGACGCCTCCTGGAGACGGGACACTACGCCTACAGGCCGACGGACCACCATGGCCCCACGCTCTACTACGCGGCGGTCCCCCTCCAGAAGGCCTTTGGCCACACGGACACGCAGTCCCTCGACGCGACGCTCCTGCGGTGCACGCCCCTGCTCTTCGGCGTGCTGGCGCTCGTCCTCCTCGGTTCCGCCGTCTACGGATTCGTCCGCCGTCTCCGACGCGCGGAGGAGGCTTCCGGCCGCCAACTCCCGGCTTTCGCCGCCGGCGCGGCCGTCCTCCTGCTCGGCACATCCCCCCTCTTCGTCTTCTACGCCACGGACTTCATCCAGGAGACGCTGCTCGCCGCCTTCACCGCGCTGATGCTCTGGTCCGCGGTCGGCTACGTCCGTGCGCAGAACCCGGAAGATCCCGCAAGGCCCCCACGTCTCAAGCCGGGCTCCTGGGCGCTCCTCTTCGGCATCGGGGCCGGCCTCTGCTTCGCGACAAAGGAAACCTGCGCGCTGACCTTCGCCGCGGCCTTGTTCGCGTGCGTCCCCTTCCTCGTCGTCCATGCCCGACGGAACGGCGTCCGCGCGCTCGTCGAGGTCGTCCGCCCCAACGACCTCGTCCTCGCGCTCCTCGCTTTCGGCCTCACGTCCGTCATCCTCTTCTCGTCCTTCTGCCAGGACTGGACAGGCGTCTACAACGCCTTCGTCGCGGCCCCCCTCTCGTACCTCCATCGCGCGGCCGGCGAGGCGGCGGCGGGCGGCGCCGACTGGCATGTCCACCCCTGGGCGCAGTATGTTCGCTGGTTCTTCCTCGGCGAGACGTCCGCGCACCCCGCGGACGCGGTCGTGGGCCGCGCCTTCGCCCACCTCCACCCGCTCTTCCACTGGGTCGCGATGCTGCTCGCGCTCGGTGCCGGCACGGTCGGACACCTGCGCCGCGGACAACGCGTTCCTCCGCTTGTCCGGGCCTTCTTCGGCGCATCGCTCTACTTCTCGCTCCTCTTCGGATTCTACTCCGCGATCCCCTACAAGACACCCTGGTGCGCCGTCCAGCTCCTCCTCGGATTCGTCCCCGCCGTCGTCCTCGGCTACGCGGCCGCGGCGGAGGAGCTCCTTGTCGCGCGCGCACGTCGCCGGATGGATGCGAAGATTCCCGTCGCCCCCCTCGTCCTCCTCGGCTGCCTGGGCCTGACGACGCTGATCGGCGTCGCCGAACACGTCCCCGGACTGCGGCTGATGGCCCGCGATCCCGATTCAAGGTCCATCCCCTACAACTACGCGCATGCCTCGCCGGAGGTGAAGGACCTCGCCGCCTGCGTCGACGCCGCCATGAAGGCCGCCCCGGACCCGAACAAGGCGTTCATCGCGGTCTCGCTGCCGCCGGAGGACACCTGGCCCTTCCCCTGGTACAACCGCCCCTGGGAGCCGCTGACAGGCTACTGGACAAAATTCGACGACCTCGTCGAACTCGAGAAGACGGGCGCGAAGCCGACCGTCGTGGTCGTCCCCATGAAGGAGGGCCACCTCGTGCAACCCCTCTTCCCCCACCTGAAGCACACGAAGCGCTTCTTCATCCGCCCCGGCGTCCGCGCCCGCGTCTTCTGGTAGAAGGTTGAAAGTAGAAGGTTGAAGGCCTTCTGGCCCTCAACCTTCAGCATTCAACCTAAATCAGGTGCCCCATCTTCTCGCGCTTGGTGTCGAGATAGCGCTTGTCGAACTCGTTGGGGTCGATCACGATCGGCACGCGTTCGACGATCTCGATGCCGTAGCCCGCGAGCCCCTTGATCTTGCACGGGTTGTTCGTCATGAGACGGACCTCGTGGATGCCCAGGTCGGCCAGGATCTGCGCGCCCTCGCCGTACTCCCGCAGGTCCGGCGCGAAGCCGAGCTTCACGTTCGCCTCGACCGTGTCGAGCCCCTTCTCCTGCAGGTGGTAGGCATGCAGCTTGTTCGCGAGGCCGATGCCACGGCCCTCCTGGCGCATGTAGAGCACCGCGCCGCGGCCCTCCTTCTCGATCATGCGCAGGGCCTGGTGCAGCTGGTCGCCGCAGTCGCAGCGCGCGCTGCCCAGCACATCGCCCGTGAAGCACTCGGAATGGACGCGCACGAGCGCGGGGCCACCCTGCGCGAGGTCTCCCTTGAAGATCGCGAGATGCTCGAAGCCGGTCAGGCGCGAACGGTACATCCGCAGGCGGAAGTGGCCGTAGTCGGACGGCAGGTCGACGTCCTCGACGAGGTCGACGAGCTGCTCGCGGCCACGGCGGTACTCGATCAGCGAGGCGATCGTCATGAACTTCAGCTTGTGCGCGGCGACGAACTGCTCGAGGTCGGCCATGCGGGCCATCGTGCCGTCGTCCTTCATGATCTCGCAGCAGAGGCCTGCCTCCTTCAGACCGGCGAGTCGGCAGAGGTCCACCGTGGCCTCCGTGTGGCCGGCGCGCTTCAGCACGCCGCCCGCGCGGGCCTGCAGCGGGAACATGTGCCCGGGCCGGCGGAAGTCCGCCGCGGACGCTCCGTCGCGGACCGTCGCGAGCGCCGTCATCGAGCGCTCGGCCGCGGAGATGCCCGTCGTCGTGTCCACGCCGTCGATCGAGACCGTGAAGGCCGTCTGGTGGTTGTCCGTGTTGTTGGCGACCATCTGCGGCAGGTCGAGCTTCGCGCACCACGCGGCGCTCATGGGCATGCAGATGAGGCCCTTCGCATAGGTGGCCATGAAATTGACGTTGGCCGTCGTCGCGAACTCCGCCGCGCAGATGCAGTCGCCCTCGTTCTCGCGGTCCTCGTCGTCCGTGACCACGATGATCTCCCCGCGGCGCAGCGCGGCCAGACAGTCCTCAACCGAATCGAATGCCATAGTGGATTGCAACCTAACCTTTCAGAAACGGACTAGCGGCGGCGCGACGCGGCCTTCAGCTCCTTCAGCAGCGCGGCCTCGCCGGCTCTCGCCTCGGGATCCGCGTTGAGCTCCTTGAACTTGTCCGCGTATTTCGCGGCCTCGGAGGGCCACGTCTTGCAGAACCAGCGGATGTCGCGCAGCGCGGCGCCCTTGTCCTTCGCCTCGATGTCGGCGGCGATCTCGTCCGCGAGGTTCTTCTTCGCCTTCTCGATCGAATCGAGAACGGCCTGCGCCTCCTCGGCCTCTTCCGCCTTCCGGCTCTTCAGCGCGGCCTTGAACGGGGCGAGCGCGGAGCCTTCGGCCTTGACGCCCATCACGAGCTTCTTCTGGAAGGCCTTGAACTTCTTCAGGTCGACGCCGTTGATGAGCTGGCCGGGAACCGGCAGGTTGGTGATCGCCTCGACCATCGCGACGACGGCGTCATTCCTGTCCGAACCCTCGTAGACGACCGTCGAGGTCGTGTCGACCACATAGATGTGCGGGAAGCTGCCGCCGCCCTTCGCGCCGCTGAACCCGGCGTTGCGATAGACGGCGCACTTGACGCCGTACCCCTCGGCGGCCGTCTTCACGGCGTCCGCCCCGCCGTCGCCGTGGTGGCTCGCGAGCATGCCGACGGGATGGCCGGCCGCGCGCTGGCCGATGACGTTCTTCTGGATGAAGGCAAGCACCTCGCCGCAGTCGGGGCAGCCCGTCGTCCACTCGACGACCGTGACGACCCGCCGGCGCAGGTCGTTCGGCTGCAGCTTGCGGCCCATGCACCAGTTGGCCTCGTCAAGGCCCTTCCACTCGCCGGCGACGAGCGCCAGGGCGGAACAGGCGAACAGGATGGACAGCACCCACCTCATAATCACTTGATTTCCTTTTCGTAGGGGACGGGAATGCCGTAGGCCCGCGCGAACGCGCGAATGTCCTCGAGCTGTTTCGCGGACGGGTTCGCCGTCTGCGCGGCGATCATGGCGTAGAGGCGGCGCTGGGCCCATTCCGTCTTCACGGACGCGTCCAGCTTCCGGGCCGCGTCGAACGGGATGCGGAAGACGTTCTCGTAGGCGGTCGCTCCGTTCAAGCCGCGCATCGAGAACACGAGCTCCTTCTGGTCCGCCGGGCAGAGCCCGTAGACGACGACCGGCTCGTCCTCGCAGAGATGGTTCACGAGCTGAGGATAGACCTCGGCGCGGGACGACGCCGAGAACAGGATGGCGACGTCGGTGAGCACGGGGCGCTCGAACTTCTTCGCCATCTCGGGGATGCCGTCCGCCGCGTTCCAGCGCAGCTTCGCGTTCTTCCCCCACGTGCCGCGGCTGCCGCGCGTGAGCATGTCCATGAGGTAGTCGTTCGCCGTGTCCTTCACGCCGTACATGAAGACGGAGACGAGTCCGCCGTTGAGCTCGGCGAACTTGGAGATGATCTCGGCGTTGCGCGTCAAGCCGGCCGTCGGCTCGCCGTCGGTGATGACGAACGCGACGACGGGACGGGCGGGGTCGCGCGGCATCGCCAGCACGCCCCGCAGCGAACGGAAGAGATCCGTCTGGCCATGTGCCGTCAGGTCGCCCAACCAGTCCTCGGCCAGCTCGAGGTTCTTCTCCGTGACGTCCACCCAGGCCGCCTTCGGGAAGGCAAAGCTGAACTTGTCGCGGAACGCGATCACGTTGAAGCGGTCGCCCGTATTCAGCATCCGCAGGGCCTTCACAACGGCGCGGCGGCACTTCTTCAGGCGGTCGTTGGCAATCGATCCCGACGCGTCCATGAGGAAGACGAGGTCCTTTGACACGAGGGGGAGCGGCTGGTCGTTCCGGCTGTGCACCTCCACGCGGAAGTACTTGAAGGCCGGGTGGGCGGGATCGGTCCAGGAGCCGATGCCGAGGCTCACATGCCGCTCGAACGGCCTCCCCTGGGGCGTCATCTCGTCGCGGAGCACGCGCACGGCCTCCTTTTCGCGCGCGACGACCTTCTCGTCGACCTGCGTCGTCTCGGGGGCCGGCGGCATCGGACGCTCGGCCTGCGCGCGCTGCTCCTCGAGCTGGCGCTCGGCCTTCTTGCTGCGGTCGGCCTCGCGGGCCGCGTCGGCGGAGTTCTTCGCGGCGGCCTCCTCGACTGCGGAAAGGACGCTGAGCGACGGCGGCTGCCCCGCGAGACCGCCCTCCACGAGGCCACCCGCCAGACCGGGGACTGGCGGCGGCGCGGCGGCCAGCGGCGCGTCCGAACCACCCGCGCCGCCCGATACCCCGCCCTCGGCCGGGACGCGTCCCGAGAAGACTCCGTTCCCGATCGCGCCGGGCGCGCCCTCCGGGGACTTCAGCAGCTCGAAGGACGGGGTGATGTCCGCCGCATGGGCCACGCGCTCGACCTTCGGGATGACGATGCGGGGCAGCGCGGCCTCCTCGTCGGGGACGACGGGGACCTCCACCGCGGCGATCTCCTGGCGCGGCTGCCATTCCGCGGCCTCGACCTTCGCGGGGTCCGGGGCGACGTCCCCGATCGGGGCCGTCGAGGCCGCGGCCGGCATCTCCGGGACGAGCGCGCTCTTCGACGAGGCCGCGAGCCTGTCCACCCGCTGCTCCTGCTTCTCGGCATCCGGGGCGGCCGCGGGACGCGGCGCGACCTGAAGCTCGCGCGCCAGGGGGTCGACGGACATCTTCTGCACCTGCATCGTCGGCAGGTCCTTCGTCCATTTGCGGCCGTGGTCGGCCTTGACGTCGCCAGGGCCGGGAACGAACGAATACTCCGAGCACAGGTACATGAGCCCGACGTGCACTGCGAAGGAGACGATCAGCACGGCGACGACCAGCATGAGACCGCGCTCGCGCGAATCGCCCCCGTCGGATTTCTCGATGTCGAATTCGCTTGCCATGGTGCTCTCCGTTAGTCTGCGCTCCGGGGATAGCGTTTCCGGCGCTCCGCGTCCAGCGCGTCAGCCTCCTTCGCGCGCCCCTGCTTCCGCAGGATGGCGGCCGCGCGGATGAGCGCGTGCGGCACGACCTCGGCGTCGTCGAAGAGCGTGCCCACGAGCATGTGGTAGCCGAGGGCCGCGGCGTTGTCCCCGCGCTCCTCCTCGTTCGCCGCGAGCGCGGCGTAGGCCTGCACGCGCAGGGGCAGCAGCTCGGGCGCGTGCGCGCGCTCGACCGCGTCGGCCAGGTGCGCCTTCGCCTCGTCGAAGAGCCCGCGCGCCGATTCGATCCGGCCGAGGGCGAGCGCGGCCTGCGCCCCGAACGACGTGTGCGCGTCGGCGGCCAGCGCCCGTCCGTAGGCCGCGGCGGCCGCGTCCGTCTCGCCGAGCCCCTCGTGCGCGGCGCCCGCGAGCGTGGCCGCCGTCTGATTCCAGTCCGGCGCGACGTTGCGCTCCTCGATCACCTTCGCCGCGGCGAGCGACGCCGTATAGTTGGTGACGGCGGCCATGTTCTCCGCGACCCACTGGAGCGTGGCGGGCGGCAGGCGGTCCACGGCCTTCGTCCCGAGCAGGCCGATGAACAGGTCGCTCGCCTCGCGGACGGCGTCCTTCCGCTTCATGAGCACGGACGCGAGCTCCAGCCGGGCCTCGCGGTCGAACTCCGCCGTCAGGCCCGCGGCCAGGGCCGCGCGGAAATGCTTTTCGGCCTCCGGCAGGTCGCCGCAGCCGTTCGCCGCGACGCCCCACCAGTAGAGCGCCTCGGCCTTCCGGGCCGTGCCGGGGAAGCGCCGCATCAGCTCGTCGAGCGAACGGTTCGCCGCGCGGAAGTCCTGCTTGCGCAGTTCGACGGTCGCGCGGGCGTAGAGGGCCTCGCCCGCGTAGGGGGAGTCGGGATGGCGCACGAGCAGCTCGGTCCAGTCGGCGCGCGCCTGGTCGGGACGCCCGGCGCTCACCTCCGCCGCGCCGGCGAAATAGAGCGCCTGCGCCGCGACCGGGGCGTCCGGCCACTGCTGCGCGAGCTTGCGGTAGGTCTGGGCCGCGCTCGGCCAGTCCGCGGTCCGCTCGTAGAGCCACGCCAGCCGGTGCAGCGCGTTCTGCGCGAGCTTCACGTCGTCGCGCGCCGCGACGAGCCGCGCGAACTCGATGGCGCGCGGAAAGTTGGTCGCGGCGATGGCCGCCTCGCAGCCGTAGTTCCAGGCGCGGGCCGCAGTGCGCGGGGGCGGGTCCGGCCGCTTCGCGAGCTCCTCCAGCACGCGGGCGTGGGCGCCCGTCGCGGCCAGCAGGGAGAGCCGCTCGAACCACTCCGAGTCGGCATGGCGTCCGTTCGGATACGCGGCCAGCGCGCGGTCGTAGGCCTGGAGGGCGTCGACGCGGCGCTCCAGGCCGCGGAGCGCGGCCGCGACGAGGTACGCGGCGTCCTCGTTGCCCGCGTCGCGCAGCGGCGCGGCGAGGCCCAGAGCCTCCGTGTAGCGGCCGGAAAGCTGGTTCGCCCACGCGGCGAAGAGCGTGCTTTCGCGCGTGCGCGCGCCGTTCGGGAAGCGGGCGGCCAGGCGGCGGAAGAGCTGCGCGGCCTCGGCGTAGCGACCTTCCCGGTAGCTGAGCATGCCGGAGAAGTAGAGGGCCTCCTCCGCGAGCTGCGGATCCGGGCTGGCCGCCAGGTCGAGATAGGTGGCCTGCGCGCGGCGCCGGTCCTTCGAATCGTCCGAGGCGGCCAGGATCGCCGCCGAACGCAGGCGCGACAGCCGGGCGACCTCGTTGGACGGCGAGACGGACGCGGACTTGTCGTACCACGACACGGCGGCCTTCAGGTCCTTGTTCTGCGCGGCCGCCTCGCCCAGGTAGTAGAGCGCCGTCGCGCGGATGAGCTCCGGCGCGCCGACGTGGTCCAGCAGCTTCAGCTCCTCAAGACGTGCAGTCCCGTCCTTCAGCAGCGCCCGGTTCAGACGCGCGTAGTCGACGTAGCGGGACTGCGGATGATTGGCGACCAGGGCGGCGTAGCACGCAAGCGCGTCCGCCGACCGGCCGACGTTGCGGTAGGACTCGCCCAGGCGGAACAGCACCTCGTCGCGGGGCACGGACTTCTCGTTGCGGATGGCCTCGTATTCCCTGAGCGCCTCGGCATGGAGCCCCCGCTTCGCGAGCTGGTTGGCCAGCGCGAGACGGTCCGCGGGCAGCGCGGAGGCAAGCTGGGCCGCCGCCGGCAGCACGGCCACGGCGGCGAGGAGGACAAGAAGTCTTTTGAACATGCGCCTATTCTACCATAATTCCAGCGCGTTTGCACCTGCCACGCGGGTGCCAGGCGCCCCGCGGACGGGCGTCGCGGCCGCGATGCGGGGGATGCCGTCGCCCCCCCGACCGGCCTTATTCGCCGGCCTTGATCCGGTCCCAGGCCTTGTTGTAGAGCTCCTGCACCGCGGGCTGGTCCGCGAAGCCCTTCAGCACCTGGCCGCGGGCGATCGTCGCGTCGTCGAGGATGATCAGCTTGCGGTAGTCCGCCTCGAGCAGGTCGATGCCGGGCTGCACCGGGTTCGGGCCGCAGATGTACTCCATGTTCGCCTTCGCGACCTCGCCGTCGTAGATGTAGTTGATGAACGCGTACGCAAGGTCCTTCCGGCGGGCGTCCTTCGCGACGACCATCTCGTCGAACGCGATCGTGTAGCCTTCCTTCGGCAGCGCGAAGCCGATGTCGGGACGCGGCTTCGAGCCCTCCTCCTCGTCGCCGACGATGATCTGCGTCGCGTCCGTGGAGTAGCCGTGGCCGATCCACGTCGCACCGCTCGCGACCTCGGTCTTGTAGCTCTCGGCGTCGAACTTGCGG
Source organism: Kiritimatiellia bacterium (assembly GCA_016302985.1). GTDB lineage: Bacteria > Verrucomicrobiota > Kiritimatiellia > RFP12 > UBA1067 > RUG572. Next base: position 43,786 of record JAEDMN010000001.1, read on the forward strand.
GAGTTCGGCTTCCACTTGAGCACCTCCGCGACCGCGGCGTCGATCTCCTTCGGGTCCGTCGAGTTGATCGGGTGGCCGAGGGCCATGAGGCCGCCGCCGATCACCTCGCGCATGTCGTCGAGCAGCGTGACGCGGCCCTTGAACGCCGGATTCGCGAGCGCCTTCCAGCTCGCCACCTCCACGCCCTCCGGCACCTTGCCCTTCAGGTACATGAAGCCCGTGTAGGTCACCGTGTACGGCACGTTGTAGGTGAAGGCCGGGTCGATGATCTGCTTCGCGAAGCCGGACGCGAAGTTCTTCTTCACGTTCGGGCACTTCGCGTGGTCGATCTTCTCGATCATGCCGTCCTTCGCCATCTGGGCGATCTGGTAGGAGCTCGGCATCATGATGTCGTAGCCCGTGCCGCCCGCCTTGAGCTTCGCGTACATCGCCTCGTTGGAGTCGAACGTGTCGACGACGACCTTCACGCCCAGCGCCTTCTCGAAGCCCTGGATGACCTCGGGGGCGATGTAGTCGGACCACGTGTAGATGTGCAGCTCGCCGCCCTTGCCGTCCGCCTTGTAGCCGCTCGCCTCGGCCGCGGCCTTCGCCTGCGCGGAGAGGTCGGCCCCCGCGCCGGCCTCGGTTTCCGACGAGCCGCAGCCCGCGAGGAGGACGGACGCGGCGGCCGCGCCCACGAGGAAGTTCAGTCTGGAGAGCATCATTCCGAGGGTCCTTTCAGTTTGGCCTGGTTGCGGCCGGTGAGCAGTTTGGAGATCCCGACGAGCGCGCACGTGAAGAGCAGCATCAGCGTCGACAGCGCGAACACCGCGGGCAGGTTCTTCGAGTGCTTCGTCATGGACGAGACGTAGGTCGGGAAGGTGTTCGTGCCGGCGCCGTTCACGAAGGACGTGATCACGACGTCGTCGATCGAGAGCGTGAACGCGAGCAGCCCGCCCGCGACGATGCCCGGCAGCAGGATCGGGAACTCCACGTGGAAGAACGCGTACCACGGCCCCGCCCCGAGGTCGTAGGCGGCCTCCGTGATGCGGTCGTCGAAGTCCTGCAGGCGCGCCAGCACCGTCATCACGACGTACGAGACGCAGAACGTCACGTGCGCGATGAGAATCGTCCAGAAGCCGCACTCGACCTTCACCGCGACGAAGAGCATCAGCAGCGAAATGCCGATCAGGATGTCCGGCATCACGAGCGGCGTGTAGACGAGCGCGTGGTGGATGGACTGCAGCCGGTCCTTCCAGCGGTGCAGCGCGAGCGCCGCCGTCGTCCCGATCACGCAGGAGACGAGCGTCGACAGGCCCGCGATCGTCAGCGACAGCCAGAAGCTCTGCAGCAGCGCCTTCACCGCGTGGTGGCCGCTGAAGATCTGCCGGTACCACTTCATCGTGAAGCCCGTGAACGACCCGTCCGCGTCGAAGAAGCTCATCGAGATGCCGTTCGGGACGAACCCGTAGACGACCACGAGGACGATCGGCACGTAGAGGAACGCGAGCACGAGGCCCAGCACCGCGATGGAGAACATCGAACGCTTCACGACTCGCCCTCCCCGTTCGACGACGTCACCAGGCGCGCCGTCTGCGCCTCCAGGCGCTTGCGCCCGCGGATGTCCTGACGCCGCTTCAGCCACATCGCCAGACCGAGCGGAATCAGCACCGACACCGCCATCAGCGTCGCCAGCGCCGACGCGTGCGGGATGTTGCGCATCTGGATCGCCCGCATGAAGATCTTGTTGCCGATCAGCACGCAGTCCGTCCCGCCGAGCATCTGCGGGATCACGTACGAGCCGATCGCCGGGATGAACACCATCAGCACGGCGGAGACGATGCCCTGCTTCACGCCCGGCATGAAGATCTTCCGGAACGCGTAGAAGTTCTTCGCGCCCAGGTCGCGCGCGGCCTCGAGCAGGGAAAAGTCGAACTTCTCCGCGGCCGTGTAGATCGGCATGATCGCGAACGGCAGGAAGGTGTAGACCGAGACCAGCACCACGGCCGTCTCCGAGTCCAGGATCGTCGAGGTCGCCGGGTCGACGTGCCCCGCCGTCGCGAGCCCGGTCCACACCAGGAACTGCTGCACCGCGGCCGGCAGCCAGTTGAAGAGCCACTCGCGGAAGCGGAGGAAGACGAGATAGCACGCCTGCAGCCATCCGTCCGGATGCAGGATCGTCTTCCACGCGAAGACGCGCACGACGAAGCTCGTCCAGAACGGCAGCATGATCGACCCCGCGACGACCGCGCGCCAGCGCGGGTTCATGCGGGCGATCGCGTAGGCGCACGGCAGCGCGAGCACGATCGACCAGAACGTGACCTCGAACGAGATCCGGATCGTGTTCCAGACGATGGTCGGGTAGTCCGGGTCCACCAGCTCCCGCCAGGTGGAGAACGACCAGTCGCCCACGCCGCCGGACGCGTCGTGCCCGTGGAAGGTGAACGCGAGCACGATCACCGCGGGGATCGCGAAGAAGACCGCCAGCCAGAGGAAGGAGGAGGACGTCAGCAGCCACTCGGCCTTCCGGGATCTCAGGGGGTTCGTGTTGTTCACTGCGCGGCTTCCACCATGTAGCCGTCGTCCGGATGCCACCAGACGAAGACCTCGTCGTTCCAGGTGATCGGCTCCTGGTCGAGCAGGAAGCGCGAGTGCGGCTTGAGGGACTGGATCTGCACGCCGGAGGACGTCACCCAGAACTTCGTGTAGACGCCCTGGTAGACGATGTCCTGCACCTTCGACGGGAAGACGTTGATCGACGCGCCCTTCTCCGGCAGCGGCGGCGTGAGCGTCACGCGGATCTTCTCCGGCCGCACCGACAGGTCGACCTCCTGGCCGACCGCGAGCTTCTTGTCGTTGTACGCCTTGATCTGCGGGAAGCCCGCGCCCTGGATGTAGCAGTAGTCGCCCTCCACCGAGACGATCTCGCCGTGGAAGAAGTTCGTGTCGCCGATGAAGGAGGCGACGAAGCGCGACGCCGGCGCCTCGTAGATCTCGGCCGGCCCCGCGAGCTGCTCGATGCGCCCCTTGTTGATGACCGCGATGCGGTCCGAAAGCGACATCGCCTCGCCCTGGTCGTGCGTGACGTACATGAACGTGATGCCGACCTGGTCGTGGATGCGGTCCAGCTCGAGCAGCATGTGCTGGCGCAGCTTGAGGTCGAGCGCCGCGAGCGGTTCGTCGAGCAGCAGCACCTGCGGGCGGTCCACCAGCGCGCGCGCGATGGCGACGCGCTGCTTCTGTCCGCCGGAAAGCTGGCTCGGATACTTCCACGCGTGGTCCGACATGCGGATCATCTCGAGGATGGCGTCCACCGACTCCTCGATCTCGGCCTTCGGCTTCTTCGCGAGGCGCAGCGAGAACGCGATGTTGTCCCAGATCGTCATCGTCGGGAACAACGCGTAGTTCTGGAAGACGGTGTGGACGCGCCGGATGTTCGGCGGCGTATCGGTGATGTCCTTGCCATCCAGGTAGATGCGTCCGGAGTCCGGACGCTCGAAACCGCCGAGCATGCGGAGCAAGGTCGTCTTGCCGCATCCCGACGGTCCAAGCAGCGAGAAGAACTCGCCCTTCTGGATGGAGAACGAAACGTCGTTGACCGCGGTCAGCGCGCCGAAGCGCTTGGTCACATGGTCGAAGACGAGGAATTCATTCGCCAACGCGCCACCTCCTTGCCGTGTCAGGGAACCCAGACCTGGGTCTGCTGCTGCTCGTAATGCCCGGGCTGCCACGTGCGGACGGCCGAACCGTTCGCGCTCATCTGGTCCACGTAGCGCCCCTCGACCCAGACGTTCTGCGTCCGCGTCTCGTAGTGCCCCGTCTGCACCGCGACCGGCTGCTGAACCGCCACGGGCTGCTGCACCACAACGGGCTGCTGCTGCACGACGACCGGGGCCGCCGGGACCACCGGGGTCGGCGTGACGACCACGGGCGGCGGGGCCGGGTGCGTGGCATCGTAGATGGCGGAGGCCAGCAGGCCGGCGCCGAGGATGCCCGCGCCGATCGCGAGGCCCGTCCCGCCATGGTGGTGGTGGTGGTGGTGGCCATGGTAGCGCCCGGGATAGGCGCAGAGCGTCAGAGACGCCAGGACCGCACACGCGAAAATTCCAGCCTTGCCGATCTTGTTCATGTCGTCATCTCCTTCCTTGGACACGGGCCCGTATCGGCCCCGACACCCCGCTAGGCGTTCCGGACGGTCAAAACTGACCGCTGCCGCAGCACTTCTTGTATTTCTTTCCGCTCCCGCAGGGGCACGGGTCGTTCCGGCCGATCACCTGTCCACCCGGACCGAGGGCCGGCGCCGGCATGGGCGCACGCACGACCCGCACGTCCTGCCCGGAGACCTCGGACATCATGGCCGCGAACACGTCCATGGCCGTCTTCGGCTGCTCCGGCCCGGCGGGTTCGGCCATGGGCGCGGCCTCCGCGCGCGGACCGCGGGCCGGGGGCTCCTCCGCGGCCGGCGGCAGGTCGGAGAGCGCCTCAATGGACACCGGCGGCTCGTCGTCGGCCGCGTTCCCGTCCAGCTGGGCCGCGGCCGCGGCCGCCATCATGCGGCGCATCGTGAGCTCCGTGTGCGCGCGGAACTCCATGTTCGCCACCGAGGCCTTGATGGTCGCCATGAGGTTTTCGAACATGTCGAACGCCTCGCGCTTGTACTCGACGAGCGGGTCCCGCTGGCCGTAGGAGCGGAGGTTCACGCTGTGGCGCAGGTCGTCCATCGCGCGCAGGTAGTCCTGCCACTCGCGGTCGATGCACTGCAGGAAGACGCCGCGCTCCATGTGCGGCAGCACGTTCGGATCCTCGCTCGCGCACTTCGCCTCGTACGCCTCGGCGACCTGCTTGAAGACGAACTCGGACGCCTTTCCGGGCTCGCCCAGGAACGGCTTGAGGTCCTCGGGCGTCACCATCACGGGGAACGTCGCGCCGAGCCAGTTCAGGAACCCGTCCACGCCCGACCCCTTCGGGTCCGCCAGGCTGCGCTCGCACTCGGTGAGCACAAGGTCCTCGCAGACGTCGAGGATCGTGCCGTGCACGACCTCGGGCGTCCCCGTCAGGATCGTCCCGCGCAGCTCGTACACGATCGAGCGCTGCTTGTTCATCACGTCGTCGAACTCGAGCGTGCGCTTGCGGATGGCGTAGTTCTGCTGCTCCACGCGGCGCTGCGCGGTCTCCACCGACTTGTTCAGCCAGCGGTGCTCCATCACCTCGCCTTCCTTCATGCCGAGGCGCTGCATGATGCCGCTGATCTTCTGCGAGCCGAAGAGGCGCATCAGGTTGTCCTCGAGCGAGATGTAGAACTGCGAGCCGCCGGGATCGCCCTGGCGCGAGCAGCGGCCGCGCAGCTGGCGGTCGATGCGCCGGCTCTCGTGCCGCTCCGAACCGATGACGTAGAGGCCCTGCGGATGCGCCTCGAGGATCTGCTGGATCGTCTCCTTGCCCCCGCCCGGCAGGCGGTCCTTGAGCGTGAGCGGCCCCTTCACGACCTCGGGCGGCAGCGTGACCACGCCCGGCCCGAGCTTGATGTCCGTGCCGCGGCCGGCCATGTTCGTCGCGATCGTGACCGCGCCGGGCTGGCCCGCGAGCATGACGATCTCGGCTTCGCGCGCGTGGTTCTTCGCGTTGAGCACCTCGTGCGGGATCTTCGCCGCGCGCAGCAGGCGCGAGAGAACCTCCGACGTGTCGACCGTCACCGTGCCGAGCAGCACCGGCTGGCCCGCGGCGTGGCGCTTCTGCACCTCGGCGATGATCGCCTTGTACTTCTCGCGCTGCGTGCGGTAGATCTGGTCGTTGCCGTCGAGGCGGCGGATCGGGCGGTTGGTCGGGATCGCCACGACGCCCAGCTTGTAGATGTCCTTGAATTCGCGCGCCTCGGTCTCGGCCGTGCCGGTCATGCCCGCGAGCTTCTTGTAGAGGCGGAAGTAGTTCTGGATCGTGATCGTCGCGAGGGTCTGCGACTCCTTCTCGATCTCCACGCCCTCCTTCGCCTCGACGGCCTGGTGCAGTCCGTCGCTCCAGCGGCGGCCGGGGAGGATGCGGCCGGTGAACTCGTCGACGATGTACACGTGGTTCTCCTGCACCACGTAGTCGACGTCCTTCTCGTAGAGGCAGTAGGCGCGCAGCAGCTGCGTGACGACGTGCACGCGCGCGGAGCGCTCCATGAAGTCCGCCTGCAGCAGGCGCTTCTTCTCGGCCTTCTCCTCGGGCGTCATCGTCTTGTCGCCGTCGAGCTGGCTCATGCCGCCCGGCAGGTCGGGAATCACGAACATCGCCGGGTCCTGCGGGTTCATCTTGTCGCAGCCCTTGTCCGTGAGCGAGACCTCGCGGGAGCGTTCGTCGATCGTGAAGTAGAGCTCCTCGCGCAGCGCGCGGCCCTCGTCGCGGTGCATCTCGGAGAGCATCTGCATCTCCACTTCCTCGTGGAGCTTGCGGATCGACGCGTCCTCGTACATGTGGAGCATCTGCTTGTGCTTCGGCATCGAGTGGTACACCTGGTAGATGCGGCGCTTGCAGCCCCACTCGTTGCCCTCCGCCAGACACTTCTTCGCGTCCGCGATGAACTCGTTGCACTGCTGCATCTGCACGCGCACGATCGACGCCACGAGCGGGTTCATCGCCGTGTACTGGTGGCTCGTCGAGACCGTCGCCGGGCCCGAGATGATCAGCGGCGTGCGGGCCTCGTCGATGAGGATCGAGTCGACCTCGTCGACGATCGCGAAGTGGTGGCCGTTCTGCACGACCTGCTCGGGCTGCACCGCCATGCCGTTGTCGCGCAGGTAGTCGAAGCCGAACTCGCTGTTCGTGCCGTAGGTGATGTCGCAGAGGTACTG
>JAEDMN010000274.1 GCA_016302985.1 Kiritimatiellia bacterium
ACCGTGACGCGCACGCCGTTCGCGAACGCGCTCTGCTGCACCAGGCGGTCCGGCGTGAGCCAGCGGTAGTCCGTCATCGCCACGCCGAACGTCTCCCGCGCGGCGGGCACCGCCACCTTCACGGACTCCGCCAGATCCTTCTGGATGCCGTCGAAGACACGCTTCGTGAAGAGATACATCGGCGGCGTCCCCGTGACCGCGTTCAGCAGGTCGTGCCTCCACCACGCCTTCGGGAACTTGTTGTTGTAGTCCGTCCAGTACCAGGTGGACACGATGCAGTCGTGGAACACCATCTCCCAGAACGGCACGCGCGTGGCGGGGTCCAGGGCCCGCTCGATGACGGCCGGCGTCTCGTCGTAGATCTTCCACATGTAGCGTCCGCCGTCCACCCGGTAGTTCGCCGCGGAGAAGTTGCCTTCGAGGTAGTCGCATTCGGGCACGTAGCACTCGAGACCGTCCTCCGTGCCGCAGACAAGGCCGAACTCGTCCGCCAGCATGCCGAACATCCGCCGCCGCGCCACCGCGCTCTCCCGCCGCGTGAGCGGGTGCTTCGGATTCGCGCACGTGCCGACACCCGTGCCGGTCACGTCCAGGAAGCGCGCGCCATAGGGCGCCTCGGCCAGCCGCTTCGCGATGCGCGCGCGCATGTAGCGCGGGGCGCGGGCCTCGCAGAGGCGGGCGCAGCCGAGCACGGGCTTCGAGGGGTCGGTCTTGAACGCGACCTTCCAGCCGCGCTGAGGGGTGCCGTCGGGGTTGCGGACGATGTCGTCGCGGTCCCAGGCCTCGACGGGCCAGTGGGGGCGGACACAGTCGATCCGGTCCAGCATCGCCGGTTCCATCAGGTCCGTGTAGATGTCGTATTCGCTCTGGAGCACGCCGGGGATCTTCGCGATCTCCCGGACCTCCTCCGGCGTGATCCACGTCCCGAGGTCGCGCCGCGTGATGCCGCAGAAGAGGAAGTTCGCGAACCCCAGCTCCTTCAACCGCCGCGCGACCGCGGGCTTGTCCCCGTCCTGCTCCCAGTACCAGACGACGGGCGCGCCCGCGAGCAGGTCGTAGGCGGCGCCGAGCCGCGGATGCCGCGCCCGCTTCTCGGCGAAGGTCCGCAGGTAGCCCTTCCGCCTCATCTCGGCGCGGTAGCGCGCCGCCATCTCCATCGGGGAGCCCTTCACGAAGAAGACGAAGCGCACCGTGCGGGCATAGCCGAACGCGCCGTTCTCGGGCTGCCAGACGACGCCGGCCTGGCGGAGTCCGTTCCCGCGCACGCCGAACGTCATCCGCGCGTCCGCGGGCGTCTCGACGATCGCCTGCACGCCGCCGGCCGCGACCACCTCGCCGTCCGGCGCCACGGCCTCGGCGTACTGGCCCCAGGTGGACATCTTCATCCCGCGCGTCCAGAACGGGAAGGCGTCGAAGCCCTTCGTGCCGAGGTCGGTCCGCTCGACGGGAAAGGCGAAGCCGCAACCGTGCGGCAACAGCACGCGCTGCCCCTTCTCCGCGCGGAACGGCGCGGGGTACGCGAGGGCGCCCGCGGACAGGCGGAGCGCCGGATCCGCGTCCAGCGTCACCGCGACCTCCGCGCCCTCCAGCGCGATTCGACCCCGCAGGTCGCCGGCCTGGCCCGCCACGCGGCAGGTGAAGGCGACCGCGTTGGAGACGGCAGAGACGGACTGCACGGCGAGCGCCGCGCCGGCCTCCGGCAGCTGCTCCCAGATGCGGCCCGTCCGGCGGTCCGTGACCGCGAACGCCGCGGTCCGTTCGTCGAAGCAGACCTGCAGGGCGCCGTTTTCCAGCGTCGCAGAAAAAAGAACCGCGGCAGCCGCCGCGGACAACAGAAAAACCACTTGCCTCATGCTGGTCCCTCCTTCCCGGGACTGAATGACGCTAGCGCGCAGCCGGCTGCAGGCCGAGCTTCCGCCAGGCGAGGTCGGTCGCGACCCGGCCCTTCGGCGTGCGCTCGAGGTACCCTTCCATGATCAGGAACGGCTCGTACGCCTCCTCGACCGTGTCCGGCTCCTCGCCGATGCTGACGGCGATCGTGGAGAGCCCCACGGGACCGCCGCCGAACTTCACGCAGATGGTCTCGAGGATCTTCACGTCCATCTCGTCGAGGCCGTGCGGGTCGATCTCCAGCAGCGTGAGGGCGTCCACCGCCACCTGCCGGGTGATGAGGTTGTCCGCCTTCACCTGCGCGTAGTCGCGCACGCGGCGGAGCAGGTTGTTCGCGATGCGCGGCGTGCCGCGCGAACGGGACGCGATCTCGAGCGCGCCGTCCGGCTCGATCTCCACGCCCAGCTTCGCGGCCGAACGCGTGACGATCGCCGCCAGCTCGGGCGGTTCGTAGAAGCTGAGGCGGTTGACCAGCCCGAAGCGGGCCCGGAGCGGCGCCGCGATGAGGCCGATGCGCGTCGTGGCGCCGACCAGCGTGAACCGCGGAAGCTCCAGCCGCACGCTGCGCGCGTTGGGCCCCTGGTCGATCATGATGTCGATCGCGAAGTCCTCCATCGCGGAATAGAGGTACTCCTCCACCGTCTTCGCCATGCGGTGGATCTCGTCGATGAAGACGATGTCCCCGGGCTCGAGGGACGTCAGCAGCCCCGCCAGGTCGCCGGGCTTCGTGAGCACCGGGCCGCTGGTGGTCTTGACGTGCACGCCCATCGAGTCGCCGAGGATGTACGACAGCGTGGTCTTCCCGAGTCCGGGCGGACCCGAGAACAACACGTGGTCCAGCGTCTCGCCGCGGTCCTTCGCCGCCTTCACGGCGAGCTCCAGGCGGTCGCGGATCTTCCGCTGGCCCACGAACTCCTCAAACTGGACGGGACGCAGCCTGTTGTCGAAGGCCGTGTTCCGCCGGTTCAGTTCATCGCTCGTGCGTTCGTTCTTCATAAGAAAAAAAGGGACAAGCCCGGAGGCCCGTCCCTTTTGCTTTCAGACGGCAGACCGACTTACTGCGCCGGAGCGGAACCGTCGTCGCCGAAGCCCTTGCTCTTGAGGTAGTCGATAACCTTGCCGACGTGCGTGAGCTTCTCGGCATCCTCCTCGGGGATGTTCGCACCGAACTCTTCCTCGAAAGCCATGATCAGCTCAACGGAGTCGAGAGAGTCAGCGCCCAGATCGTCGATGAACGACGCCTCGAGGTTGACCTGTTCGGCGTTGACACCGAGCTGGTCAACGATGATCTCTTTCACGCGTTCTTCAAGCTTGCCTGCCATTTGATTTCTCCTTTGGGTTGAAACGTGATTAGTGTACTAAAACTTCCCGCCCCGTGCAAGGGGGCAAATGCGTCCTCCACCCAAAATATCCTTTAGGTGAGCATTTGCCCTCATTTCAGAACGGGAAAATGAACTTTAGCCGATCATTCCGCCGTTGACGGAGACGATCTGGCCCGTGATGTAGGAGGACTCGGGGCCCGCGAGGAACGCGACGCACTTGGCGATGTCCTCGACCGTGCCGAAGCGCTTGAGCGGAATCTGGTCCATGTAGGCCTTCTTCACGTCGTCCGGCAGGACGTCCGTCATCTTGGACTGGATGAAGCCCGGCGCGACGGCGTTGCAGCGCACGTTGCGGGAGCCGAGCTCCTTCGACGTCGTCTTCGTCAGCGCGATCACGCCGCCCTTCGACGCCGTGTAGTTGGCCTGGCCGGCGTTGCCCATGATGCCGACGACGGAGGCGATGTTGATGATCGAGCCGCCCGCCTGCGTGCCGTCCTCGTTCTTGTTCTTCATCATCGGGCGCGCCACGGCGCGCGTGAAGAGGAACGTGCCCTTC
>JAEDMN010000275.1 GCA_016302985.1 Kiritimatiellia bacterium
GTTGAGGCCGCGAGCGAGTGAGCGAAGCGGAACGAGCGAACGGCCGAAAACCACTAACCAAGGAGTAGAGCCATGAGTGATGCAGCAATGATCGTCGCGGGCGCCATCGCCTGCCTGGGACTCGCCGGTGCGGGCAGCGCGTTCGGCACGGGCTTCGCGGCCTCCGCCGCAGTCGGTGCGTGGAAGAAGTGCTACGCCGCCAACAAGCCGGCGCCGTTCCTTCTCCTCTCCTTCGTGGGCGCCCCGATCACCCAGACGCTCTACGGCATGATCCTGATGTTCACGATGCTCGGCAAGGTCGCCGACCCCGCGAAGATTCCCGCGGGCGCGGGCGTGCCGGTGCTCGTGGCCGGCGTCTTCGCCGGTCTCGCGATCGGCCTCTCGGCCCTCTTCCAGGGCCGTGCCGGCGCGGCGGCCTGCGACGCGCAGGCCGAGACGAACCAGGGCTTCACGAACTACCTGGCCGCGCTCGGCATCGTCGAGACGGTGGCCATCTTCGCGATGGTGTTCGCGCTCATCGCCCTGGGAAGCGTGAAGTAACATGCTCATCCGGACAACCCTGTTGTCACTGGTCGCGGCGACGGTCTTCCCCGTCGCCGCCACTGTTTACACCTCTCCCGACGGCGAAGTCTCGGCGGACGTCTCCGCGGGCGCCGGGGGGCTCGTCGCCGCGGTGTCGTGCGCGGGGCGCGCTCTCGCGACGGTGGAGCTGTCGGGACCGGTGCTGTACCGTCCGTTCGAGGGCGGTTTCGCGGTGGAGAAGGTGGACGCCGTCGGCGCGTCCACCTCCTGGAAGCCCGTGTGGGGCGACCGTGCCGAGGTCCGCGACGCCTGGAACGGGGCCGTCTACACGCTGCGCGAGCAGGGCGGCGACCGGCGCGCGCTGCAGGTCGAGGTGCGCGCGTACGGCGAGGGCTTCGCCGCGCGGTACGTGCTGCCGTTCGGCGAGTCCGAGGGCGAGTGGGACGTGCTCGGCGAGCGGACCGCGGTCCACTACCCCGCCGGCGCGGCCGCCTGGGCGATCCACGGCACGGAGGACACCTTCCCCGAGGCGGCGATTCCGCTGAAGGACCTCAAGGGACGCAACATGCTGCCGCTCACGGTCGAGGTGCCGGGCGCCGGCGTCTGCTCGCTGCTGGAGGCGCACTGCGTGCACTACGCGCGCGTGAAGGCCGAGTCCCTCGGGTCGGACGGCGTGCGGCTCGCGGTCCAGGGCTCCGGCTCGTCGAAGGGGCGTGGCCGCTTCGAGATGCCGTGGCGCGCGCTCGTGTGCGCGCCGAATGCGGCGCGGCTGATTGAAAACGCCACGCTCGTCCTCAACCTCAACCCGCCGTGCGCGATCGCGGACACGTCCTGGATCAAGCCTGGCATCACCGTCTCCAACGAGGGCAACTGCCAGATCCTGCAGGACCGGCTCGAGGAAGTCGGCGAACTTGCGGCGCGGGGCGGCTTCAAGTACCTCCAGATCGACTGGGGATGGTACGGCACCGAGTGGGCGTGGACGGAAAAGGAACGCGAGCAGTGGGCGAAGCTCCGGCCCGACCTCGCGTCCGACCCCGACTGGCGTCGGAACACGGCGGGGCGTCCCTGGGGCGCGGCGAAGGGCCTCGTGCCCTACCACCCCGCCTGGAAGGACAACGTCACGCGCGTCGACCTCGACATCCCGCGGCTCGTCTCCTTCCTGAAGGCGCGCGGCATGGGACTCTGCCTCTACGTGAACGACAGTACGCTGAGGGCGGACGAGCTGGACGCGCTTTTCGCGGAATACGAGAAGTGGGGCCTCGCGGGCCTCAAGCCCGGCTTCGTGCGCTACGGCGACGCGGCGTCGACCGACTGGAACCGGCGCCTCGTCGAGACGGCCGCGAAGCACCGGCTCTGGCTCTGCATCCACGACGCGCACGTGCCGGACGGCATGGAGCGCACCTATCCGAACCTCATGCTCTGCGAGGGCGGCGGCGGCCAGGAGGGCAACCACCCGGTGCGCCAGGACGTCACGCTGCCGTTCACGCGCTGCCTGGCGGGGCCGTTCGACTTCACGCCGACCCTCTTCGACGCGAAGAAGACGCACTGCCACGCCGTGGCCTTCCTGCTCGCCTATCCGGGTCCGAGCGCGGTCCTGCGCGGGCGGACGGACATGCAGTTCTCGGAGAAGGGCGGCCCGGGCGCGTTCGGGCCCGAACTGGAGTTCGTGAAGCGCCTGCCGATGACCTACGACGAGACGCGCGTGCTGGACGCGAAGATCGGCGGCCACCTCGTCGTCGCGCGGCGGAAGGGCGGCGTCTGGTTCCTCGCCGGCATGACGGGGGCCGCCCCGCACACCGCGAAGATCGACCTGGGGGGCCTGGGACTGGACGCGCCGGGGCGGTTGACGCTGTTCCGGGACGGCGAAGGGGCGGGGAACGCCTGTCCGGCGGTCCGCGTGACGCGCACCGTCGGGCCGAAGGACGCGCTGGAGGTCCCGATGTCCGCCGCCGGCGGTTTCGTGGCCATTCTGGAGCGCTAGTCAAACGGAAGAGTTTTTGCTATACTCCTCTTTCCATGCGAAATATTGACTTGGCAATGCAGAAAGCCGCCGTCCTGACGGAGGCGTTGCCGTATATTCAGGACTTCTGCGGGTCGACCGTCCTCGTCAAGGTCGGCGGCTCCGTGATGGAGAGCGAGACCAACCTGGTCTCGCTGCTGGCCGACATCGCGTTCATGGATGCCGTGGGCATGAAGGTCGTCATTGTGCATGGCGGCGGCAAGGCGATCTCCCGGGCGCTCAAGGAGTCCGGGATCGAGCCGAAGTTCGTGGACGGCCTGCGCGTGACGGACGGTCCGACGATGGAGATCGTGCGCCGCACGCTCAACGCCGAAGTCAATGCGTCGCTGGTGCACCTGCTGCAGGGGATGAAGGCCAATGCGCGTCCGCTGCACGGGAACTGGATGTTCACGGCGGAGAAGATCACGACGCCCGACCGCGGCTACGTGGGCGAGCCCGTGGCCGTCGACACGCGCGCCGTGTGCGAGATGCTCGACGCGGGGATCATCCCCGTCGTCACGCCGCTCGGCACGGGCCGGGACGGGCATCTCTACAACATCAACGCAGACAGCGCCGCCGCGGCGCTCGCGAAGGCGCTGAAGGTCCGCAAGTTCGCCATCGTGTCGGACGTGCCGGGGCTGCTCCGCGACCCGTCCGACCCGGCGACCCTGCTGCCGACGCTCCACCTCTCCAGTGTCGCTAAACTGAAGGAAGAGGGCGTGATCTCCGGCGGCATGCTGCCGAAGATCGAGAGTTGCGAGGACGCGATCCGGGCCGGCGTGCGCAAGGTGCACCTGGTCGACGGCCGCATGCCTCATTCGCTGTTGTTGGAAATATTCACCCGCGAGGGAGTTGGAACGGAGATCACCGATGAGCAAGAGCACTGAAATCGCCGAAGCGTACCAGAAGTACCTGATGCCGACGTACAAGCCGTCCGTCGTCGTCCAGAAGGCCAAGGGCTCGCGCGTCTACGACGCCGAGGGCAAGCAGTACTACGATTTCACGAGCGGCATCGGCTGCCACAACGTCGGCCACTGCACGGAGGGCGTCGTCAAGGCGATCCAGGAGCAGGTCGCGAAGCTCGGCCACTGCTCGAACCTCTTCATCAACGAGCCGCAGGTCAAGCTCGCGAAGAAGCTCGTCGAGATCTCCGGTCTCGGCGGCAAGGTCTTCTTCTGCAACTCGGGCGCCGAGGCGAACGAGGCGGCGATCAAGCT
>JAEDMN010000276.1 GCA_016302985.1 Kiritimatiellia bacterium
GACGCCGGTGGTGCGCGGATGCGTGGTGATCATCCGCAACGACTTCGCCGCACCCGTGGCATTCTCCTCGCGGAATTCTCACAAATAGCGCGCTTTCTGATATAATGAGGGTATGAAAATAGTTGTCAGGACATTTCTTGCCCTCTGCTGCGCATGCGTTGCGCCGGCGGACGGCGCCATGCTCAACGTGCTCGACCTCGGCGTGAAGAACGACGGGTCCGCGGACATCAGCGAAATCGTCAACACGCACACGGCGAAGGGGACGCTCTATTTTCCCGCCGGCATCTACAAGGTGGCGAAGCCGCTCTGGCTGAAGCAGCCGATCTGCGGCGACGGCTACGCGCGCGTGCCGGCCGTCAACGCGACGCGCACGTGGTTCGTCTCGGAGATCGCGAACACCAACGCGTCCGTCGGCGTGGTCAACTTCGGCGGGAACGTGCAGGTCAACGTCGCGCGCATCGCGATCAAGTGCAAAAGCGGCGAGTGCGGCATCCGCATCGGCGACTGCCGGCAGGGGACGCCGACGTTCATCTCGCAGGTCGGAATCTTCGACATGCGCGGCTACGGGCTGTACGTGGTCGGCAGCGGATCGCGTCCGGTCTTCGCGCAGGACATGACCATCTTCGGATCGCGGGACTATCCGGTGCCCGGCGTCGGCATCCGCATCCAGGGGCCGGCCGACTGCCGGCTCAGCAACATCGAGATCATGGGCGCGCGCATCGGCCTCGAGACCTTCAACGGCTACACCTACGCGGACAACCTGCACCTCTGGATGGGCCCCATGGCCGGGAAGGACAACGGGTCGTGGTGGACCGGCACGCGCGGCGTCGTGGTGGGCGTCGGCAGCGTCTTCGCGGGTTCCGAGATCTACCTCGACACGTGCTTCCACGCGATCGAGCAGCTGGACGGAACCGGCTCCGTGACGATCCACAACCTCATGTACTGGGAGGACGGCTCGACGAAGGGCGCGCCGGACCGCAACGGCGCCTTCTTCCTCGTGGCCGACGGTTCACAGGGCACGCTCACGGTGCACGGCGGCCTCGTGGGCGTCGGCGGCCGCGACGGCAGGGAGGGCTGGATGCGCCACGTCTATTCGCCGGGCCAGAAGTTCGACGGCGTGCTGATCAAGAGCGACTACGCGCTGAAGGCGGGGAACCTCGAGCGGCTCTGCCTTGGCGGCGCGCTGCCGGACTACACGGTGCGCTACGCGGCGAAGGGCTGGTGCCGGGTCGCGGACATCTTCACGAACGCGAAGACCGGGTCCTGTTCGGGCATCCTCGCGCTCGACGACGGCGCGGCCTGGCGCGTGACGTGCACGAAGGGCAGGGACGGCAAGGTCTCGACGACGGCGAAGCCCCTGAACGCGCTTGCGGAGGACGGCGTGGTGAAGACCGTCGAGGAGGACGGCCTGGTGCGCGTCTTCGTGCGGCGCGACACGGCCGATCCGGTGTCGGCGCGCTTCACGACGACGTACATGGGCGACTTCTTCCGTCCGCTGGACCACGGGTCGCTGCGCGACAAGGGCGGAAAACCGCGCCACCACGAGGTGCGCGCGAAGCTCGATTGATCGTTTGATCGGGCTGTTGTTTGATAGGACGGTTTGGTGATTGTTTGATCGGGTGGTTGTTTGATTGGGTGATGGTTCTGGGTTCCACGCCGGCCCCCGGTGCGCGAATGGGTTGATTGCCAGGGGGCGCACCGGCCCCCGGTGCGCGAATGAAAGGATACGGCAAATGAGGCAGAGAATCTTCTGGGCCTGCGCGGCCCTCGTGGGCGGCATGGCGTACGGCGGCGTGTCCATCACGGCGGACACGACGGTGACGGACGCGGACGTCGCGTCCTATGTCGGGCAGGACATCGACATCGCCGCCGGCGCGACGCTCTGCTTCCAGAACCTCTCCGCGCCGCAGACGTTCACCGGCCGGCTCACGGGCGGCGGCAGGTTCGTCGTGAAGAGCGCCGCGGAGAACGTGGCCGCGCGCATTGGCTTCTCGGGCGACGCGACGGGCCTTGCGGGCGGCATCTACGTGACCAACCACCTGGTGGACGTGGCGGGACCGGCCGCGCTCGGGTCCTCCGGCTTCACGCTCAAGATGCAGGCCAACGGGCAGCTGAGCTATCTGAACGGCACGGGGGCGTACACGTGCCCGATGGACGTCATCGTCTGCGACACGCACCCGAAGGGCCTCGTCGTCGGCAAGGACGCGGAGATCGCCGGCGCGCTGACCTGGCGCGGCGGCCGCATCTGCGGTCCCGGCCGCGTGACGGGGCCGATGAAGGTCACCGGCCACTGCTACGGCCAGGCCGACATCCACTTCGCGGGCGGGCTCGAGGGCGGCAGCCTCTACTCCGACAGCGGCGAATTCCACCTGGACGCACCGGCGACGAAGCTGGCCAGCCTGAGCGTCACGGGCGGCACGGCGCATTTCGGCTGCGAAAACGCGGTGCCCGAGACGACGCCGTTCGGCATCGGCGCGGTATACAACCCGAGCGGCCGGTACAATCTGCACGGCCATGACCAGCGCTGCCAGTCGCTGAGCCTCGGCGCCACGAAGACCGAACGCCAGGCCGACACGTGGTTCGGGAGCATGGACGGCCCGGCCGTCCTGACGGTGCGGAACCAGGGCTCCAACCAGAACTTCCACGGCAACCTGAAGGGCGGACTCTCGCTGGACTATTCGTCCGCGGGCGGACGCCGCCTGCTGCTCTGCGGCAAGGCGAACGACACGACGGGCGGGATCACGGTGCGCAGCGGCACGGTCGCGGTGGACTCGACCGCGGTCTTCACCGCGCTCGCCGGCATCGAGGCGACGGGCTCGGGCACGTTCGAGGTCGTCTACGCGAACGGAAAGAATCCGGTGGTGCCCTCCAAGAAGCTGACGCTCACGCTGGCCGAGGAGGGCAAGGTGAAGATTCCCGCGGGGACGGGCTTCGAGGTCAACGCGGCCGTGGTCGACGGCGTCGAGTTGGCGGCGGGACGCTACACGAAGGACTCCGAAGGCGTCGGCGCGCACATCGTCGGGGACGGCTATCTCGCCGTGCTCGCGATTGAGGAGAAGGCGGAGGGCGCGACCTTCACGTGGAAGGGCGGCACGGCGGACGAGTCGGTCCGTGCGGCCGCAAACTGGGTCGGCGGCGCCGCGCCGAGCTTCGACGGCACCGAGCGCCTCGTGTTCGGGCCTGAAGGCACGCAGTCGGCCGTCGTCGACGGCACCATCGCGGCCTACGCGATCGACATCACCGGCAACGCGGCGTTCAGGCTCGACGAATCGGGCATGGGCGCGAAGATCCTGCTGGGCGCGGGCGGTCTCACGACGACGAACCGCGTCGACGACGCCAACGTCACGCACGAGCTGCGCTGCCCGGTCGAGCTCGCGGCGGTGCCGCAGACCTGGACCATCGGCGGCGACACCGAGTTCATCAACCGCCGTCCGATCGGCGGGCCCGAACGGGTCGTGCCCGAGACGTTCACGCTGCGCTGCTTCGGCCGCTTCTTCTTCGACGCGGACAATTCTCAGCTGCATCCGAAGCTGGTCGTCTCGAACCTCTGCGGTTCGGCCTCGCACCCGCACATCTACCGGGCCGAGGGTCTGGGTTCGCCCGCGCGCGAGACGACGTTCATCGACTGCATGCCCTACTTCATCACGGCTTCGCGCGCAATGACGAACAACGTGCCGCTGCGCCTGCGCAAC
>JAEDMN010000277.1 GCA_016302985.1 Kiritimatiellia bacterium
GACACCGACTCCCGCTTCTACATGTGGCACAACGCCTGGGCCGCGTTCTCCTACGGCTACGGCACGTTCAGATATCCGCACAAGGACAATCCGGCGCAGAGCGCGTCCGGCGGCGCGTCCCCCGACACGATCCCGATCGAGGTCGGACGCGTCTACCACGTGAAGTCCGCGTTCCTGCCGGGGTCCCTGAAGATCGAAGTGGACGGCCGGACGGTCGTGGACCGCGTGGATGCCGCGCTCGATCTCGACACGGGCCGCAGCATGTACCTCTTCGGCTACAACATCGCCGGCACGCTCGGCTGCGTGTCGAAGGTCCGCCTCTCCACGCTGAAGATCTGGCAGGACGGGATGCTCGTGCGCAGCTTCGTCCCCGTTCTGGTGACGGGTGGCCTGCCCGCGCTCTACGACAAGGTCGGGAAGAAGATCTACGCCCCGCAGGGAGCAACCTTCTCGGTACTCGGTCCCGTGACCGGTGAGTACCGGGCCAACTCCGGGACGCTCGTCATCGTCCGCTGAACGCGCCATGAACATCTCGAGACGATCCTTTCTGGGCGCGTCGCTCGCCTCGCTCGCGGCTCCCGTGCTGGGCGCCGGCGAGGGGCGTCCCGCGCTCCGCTTCGGGTTCCTGACGGACACGCACGTCGAGCGGACCGTCGACAGCTGCGCACGCGTCCGGAAGGCGCTCGAGCTCTTCCGGTCGAAGGGCGTCGAGCTGATCGTCCACACGGGCGACGTCGCGAACGCGCACTACCCGGACGGCTACCGCGCCTACCGCCAGGTGTTCGACGAGGTCTTCGCCGGCGTCACGCCGCCGCGCCAGATCACGGCCGTCGGCAACCACGACACGCAGATGGAGCTGAACGGGCTCACCCAGGCCCAGGCCGCCGTCGAGACCCTGCAGCTGCTCGGCGTCGAGAACGTCCACACCGACACGCGCGAGGTGAACGGCTACGCGTTCCTCACGATGCCGTACAACGTCGGCGGCGAAGGCTTCCTCTCCTGGGCGGACTACGAGGCGCGCGTGAAGGCCGCCTGCGAGGCGCATCCCGGCCGGCCCGTCTTCGTCTGCGAGCACGAACCGCCGCAGGACACGGTGTACAACTCCCACAACTGGGGCTGGGCGCAGAGCCGCGCGATCTTCGAGAAGTACCCCCAGGTCGTCGAGCTCTCGGGCCACGTCCACGGCTCGCTGCGCAACGACCAGTTCATCTGGCAGGGCGCGTTCACCGTGGTCAACGCCTGCTGCATCAACGCCTGGCAGGGTCTGCTGGACGGCCAGGCGGCGAAGGGGGGGCAATCCAAGCCCTCGAACGCGGTGCTCGTGCTGGACGTCTACGCCGACCGCATCGTCGCGCGCCGCTGGGACATCCTGGACGGCACGGAGATCTGTCCCGAGTCGCCGTGGACCATCCCGCTGCCGTTCGCCGCGGCGACGGCGCCCTACAACCGCGCGCGCCTCGTCGCGGACGAGGTCGCGCCCGAGTTCGCGTCCGGCGCCGCGCTGACGGCCGTGGCCGAGGGCGATCCCTGCCAGGGCGTGCGCCTGACGTTCCCGCAGGTCGAGGGGGCGATGACGTACTGGCTCACGGCGCAGACGCGGAACACGTCGGGCGCCTGGACCGAGATCGCCCACGCGGAGATGTTCTCCGACTTCTGGATGGAGCCCGCCGACCGCACGGGCACGGCGACGTACCTCTTCCCCGAGACCCTGCTCGCGCCGGGCGAACGCCACCGGTTCACGGTCCAGCCGCGCGGACAGTACGGCGCGAAGGGGGCCGCGCTCGACGCGACGCTGACCACGCCCGCCGACCTGCCCAGCCAGCATCCCGACGCCTTCGTCGAGTACATCGAGTCCACCGGCGTCCAGTACCTCGACACGGGCGTGCGCGCGCGCAGCGGCACGAAGGCCGAGATCGACGGCCTGTTCACCGCGGTCGGGTCCGACGTCGCGTTCCTCGACGCGCGCGGGGCGTGGAACACCGACACCCGCGTCATGTTCTTCCACACGGCGAACGCCGCGCTGGGCATGGGCTACGGCTCCTTCATCTACCCGACGCGGAACGGCGCGCGGATTCCGCTCGAGGCCAACCGGCGCTACCACGTGGTGACGGAGCTGAACGCCGGCTTGCAGACGCTGGACCTGGACGGCGCGCGGGTCTATTCCGCGACCGACGCCCGGACCGTCGAGACGGACTGCAATCTCTTCCTCTTCGCGAACAACGTCGCGGGCGCCGCGGACAACTGCGCGCCGGCGCGCTGCTACGGCCTGAAGATCTGGCAGGACGGCGTGCTCGTGCGCGACTTCCGCCCCTGCCGGAAGAACGGCCTCGCCGGCCTCTACGACCAGGTCTCGCACCGTGTCTTCACGGGCGCGGAGACGAAGGCCGCGGGACCGCACCTCCTGCAGCCGCCGACCCCGGTCGTCGCCGGGAAGCCGGACGCCTGGATCGAATACGTCGAGAGCGACGGCGCGCAGTGGCTGCACACGGGCGTGACGGCGGACGCGGGCCTCGTGGCCGAGGGCGAGATGTCCTGGACGGAGATCGGATACGACCACACGTTCCTCGGCGCCTGCCTGGCGGACGGCGGTTCGCGCCTCTACTTCGTCCACGCGGCCCGGGATGCCGGGCAGTGGCTGGGCTACGGCGCCGTGGGCATCTACGGCGCGCACGCGCCCGTCTGGACGACGAACCGGAAGTATGCGTTCAAGGCGACGCTGGCCCCGGGCGTGCAGACCCTGGAGGTCGACGGCGCGACGACGGTCTCGCGGAACGAGTCGTCCGAGGTCAGCACCGGCGTGGGACTGTATCTGCACGCCTGCGACAAGGGCGGGCAGACCGTCTACGCGTCGAAGACGCGCTGCTACGGACTGAAGCTCAGCCGCGGCGGCGAGCTGCTGCGCGACTTCCGTCCGTGTCTCAAGGACGGCCGCGCGGGACTCTACGACGCCGTGAGCGACCGCATCTTCTTCCCGGGCGTGGACTACGCGAAGTGGGGCCCGGTCACGGCGATCGAGGACTCCGTCCGGCCGACGGCCTGGCTCGAATACGTCGATTCGGACGGCGCGCAGTACGTCGACACCGGCGTGCGCGGGCGGGGCGGGCTCAAGGCGTACATGGACATGGAATGGCTCAAGGTGAGCGACGACTGGGCCTTCCTCGACGCGCGCGCGAGCCTGTCCACCGAGACGCGCGTCATGTTCTGGCACACGGCGTGGAGCAGCGCGGCCCTCGCGTACGGGGGCTTCGTCTATCCGGGCAAGGGGGGCGGCGTGGCCGCTTCGACGGCCGACCGGCTGGCGGTCGCCGCGAACACGCGCTACCGCGTGACGACGGAGCTGAAGGCGGGAGCCCAGACGATGGACATCGTCGGCGGGGCGTACGGCGGCCGCGTGTACACGGCCGCGAAGACGGACGACGTCGACGCCGGCGTGAACCTGACGCTCTTCGGCAACAACGTCGGGGGCGTCGTGGCGAACCTGTCGAAGGCGCGCCTCCACCGCGTGAAGATCTGGCGGGACGGGGAGCCCGTGCGCGACTTCCGTCCCGTGATGACGACCGCCGGCGCGGCGATGCTGTGGGACGCGGTGGAGCGGAAGCTCTACCTGTCCAGCACCGGCGGCTTCGCGTCGCATGGACCGGAGACCGGCCGCTTCGAGGGCGGCACGACGATCTTCGTGGACT
>JAEDMN010000278.1 GCA_016302985.1 Kiritimatiellia bacterium
CGTTCGTCGTGCCGTCCGGCTGCACGGCCCGCTACCCGGATTCCTGGAAGTGGGACGAGGGAACCGGCAAGTGGTGGGTCATCACCACCGGGAACAGGAGCGGAACCTTCGCGAATCCGTTGGAAATCAACGGCACGTGGTGCGTGAATGGCGACAACCCCCACATCACCTACTGCATGCTGTCCGGCGCCGTGTCCGGCACGGGCCTGATCCAGACCAGCAGCTTCAGCAACCAGATCCGCTTCATGAACGAGACGTTCGGCTTCGGCGGCACCCTCAAGATGTGGTCCAACGGCTGCATGTGCTGGATCGAGGCGTCGCGCATCACCAACACGGTGAACCTCGTGCAGCTGCACGGGACGGCCGACCAGGCCCAGTTCCGCAACAACGCGAGCTACTGCGCGTCCGGACTCTTCTTCGGTCCCCGTTCGGGCCAGTCGGCCGCCCAGAACGAGCTGCGCATCCGGACGCTCGAGGGCAACGCCTCCGTCTTCCTCGACACCGCGACGGGCAAGCGCTGGCAGAACGGCGGCGTGGTCTGCGTGTGGGGCGGCAACACGGTGCACGCGGAGACGTTGAAGACGCCGGCCCACGTCATGGCGAACCGCGCGGACCAGAACTGCATCAACGGCTGGTTCAACCAGGCCGTGTGCTTCGGCACGGGCGCCTTCGTCGCGGACGCGGTCGCGGCTGGCTGCGCGAACCTCTTCCTCTCGACGAACGTGTACGTGACCGTCGGCAACGTGGCCGGCGCGACGTGCTTCGACTACACGCTCCGCGGAAACCACTACAACGCGATGACGCTGGACATCACCAACGGCTGCGCGCCGTCCGCCTCCGTGAAGGCCACGGACCTCGGCATGCTGCCCGCGCGCCTCTCCGGCTTCGCAGGATCCGTCACGCTGACGGAGACGGCCGCGAAGAGCTACGAGATCCCCGTGGACATCTACAGCGGCGCCGCCGGCCTCTACCAGACCGTCGGCTGCAACGGGTCGGGCCCGCTCGTGGCCGCGCCGGCCTCGGGCGCGATCGACGCGCAGTTCGACGTTGGCGGCGACGCGAAGCCCGTGGAGGGGCAGTACGCGCTCGCGCGGTTCACGTCCGGCGGCGAGAAGCTCGCGGACTGGACGGTCACGCTCAACGGCGCCGCGGTTCCGTCCGTGAACGTCCGCGGCATTTCCGTCCGAACCATGAAGGACGCGACGGGGCTCTGGCTCAAGGTCACGAAGTCCGGCTGCGCGGTCGTGATCCGCTAGTTCCGAGAGAATAGGAAGGAAACGACCATGTGCAGGCAATTTGGATTCTTTGTCGCCGGCATCCTGTGCTTCGGGGCGAGCGCCGCCGTGCCGCGTCCCTGGACGCCGGTGAAGGTCGACGGCGAAACGGTGTCCGTCTGGGGGCGCGACTACGCGTTCGCGTCCAACGCGCTGCCCGTCAGCGTGAAGACGCAGGGGCGCGAGCTGCTCGCGGGCCCGATGCGGATCGTCTGCGCGGACGAGAAGGGGAACGAAATCGCCTGGGCGAAGGCCGGCAGCTGGGTGCAGGAGGCGGACGAGGAGTCCGCCACCGTCTGCGCCTGGCAGGAGGCGGACGGCGTGGCGGCGGACGTCGTCGCGCGCGTTGAGTTCGACGGCATGGCCAAGGTCTCCCTCGCGCTCGTGCCGGGTCCGAAGGAGCCGCACAATTCCATGAAGGTCTCGAAGGCCTGGCTGGAGATCCCGTTCGCCCCGGGCCGTGCGACGCTCTTCAACTACTCGCCCGCATCCTGGAGCAAGCTCGAGAACACGGGCGTCGTGAAGGGCGACCTGGCCTGGCCGTTCCGCTGCGCCGTCTGGCTCGGCGACGAGGCTTCCGGTCTCTGCTGGTTCACGGAGAGCGACGCGGCGTTCTCGCCCGCGGATCCGAAGCGCGCGATCGAGGTGCTGCCGCGTCCGGAGGGCACGCTCCTGCGCATCCGCCTCTCGGAAAAGATGCTGACGCAGCCGACGACCTGGGTGTTCGGCCTGCAGGCGACGCCGGTGAAGCCGTTCCCGGGGCGTTTCAACGCGAACCACACGGTCCACGCCCCGCAAATGGGAGCCGGCATCACGATCAAGCGACCGGAGGTCTGGTGGACCGCCCAGCGCGCCTTTCCGCAGGGCCGCATCGCGGAGACGCTCGACGCGGCCGCGAAGGACGGCGTGAAGACGGTCGTCTTCCACGAAGACTGGATTCCGGTCCAGAACAACCCGACGCCGCGGCCCGACTTCAAGGCGATCGTCGACGGCTGCCACGCGCGTGGCATGAAAGTGCTCGTCTACCAGGGCTACGAGCTCTCCCCGCTCGATCCGCACTGGGGCGACCACCATGCGGACTGGCTCGCGAAGACGAGGAACGGGACCTTCGTCAGCTACTGGTTCCGCGAGCCCGGCCAGCGCGACTACCGGATCTGCTACAACAACGACGCCGCGGAGACGTGGCTCGACCGCGTGAAGAAGGCGTATGACGAGCTGGGTCTCGACGGCGTCTACCTCGACGGCACGATCATGCCGCGCGCCTGCGCGAACGAGAGGCACGGCTGCGGCTGGCGCGACGCGGACGGGAAGCTGCACGAGACGTATCCGTTCTTCGCGGTGCGGAAGATGATGCGCGAGCTGTACGAATTCGTGGAGGCCCGCGGCGGCCGCATCGACGCGCACCAGAGCGGCTACGTGTGCCCGGCGACGCTCGCGTTCGCGCACTCCTACTGGGACGGCGAACAGCTGGCGGTCTCCAGCCAGAACATCAAGCAGTCGCTCAATCTGGACGCCTTCCGCGCGGAGTTCATGGGACGCAACCACGGCGTGCCGTGCGAGTTCCTGGCCTACGAGAAGCCGGGCTGGAGCTACAACGACGCGCTCGCGATCACGCTGCTGCACGACGTGATGGTGCGTCCGTGCGGCTTCGCCTCCGTGCCGCGCCTCGCGCCGCTCTGGAAGGCGCTCGACGACTTCGGCTTCGCCGACGCGGACTGGACGCCGTACTGGAAGAACCCCGTCGCCGTCTCGCCCGCGTCCGTCAAGGCGAGCGTCTACCGCCGGAAGGGCGCGACGCTGGTCGTCGCCTCCAATGTCTCGCAGGACGACGTGGCCGCGGCCGAGATCGTCCTTCCCGCCGGCGCGAAGCAGGCTGTGGACGCGCTTTCGGGCAGAGCCCTCGAAGTCCGCGACGGCAAGGTCGCCGTCGCGATTCCCTCGTTCCGCTACGTGCTGATTCGCATGAACTGATGGCAATTGCGTGTAATTGACAAGTGGGCCGCCGGAAGGGTCGACGTCCTGACGCGCCTCGACACGGCGAAGGACTTCATGTGCCACCAGGGCGTGTGGAAGTGCCGCACGGGCTCGAACTACATCGGCGAGTACCGCAGCTGCGTCGGCTCGCTCCACGACAGCCGCACGGTCGATATGCTATACTTGCCACATGGAAAACTTCTTTCGTGCTTGTATCGCGCTCGGGACGATTTTCGGCATGGCGGCCAGACTGTCCGCGTTGCAGCCGCCGGGAAGCCGGTTCGCATGGTGCCGAACTGGCCCGAGTACAACCTCGTTCAGACCGGACGCCCGCTGAGAGCCCCCCCCCATGAAGAAGATCCTTTCCCTTGCTCTGTCCGTCCTGTGCCTGTGCGCGTCTTCCAAGGCCGAGCCTGCCGATCCGTGCGGCCG
>JAEDMN010000279.1 GCA_016302985.1 Kiritimatiellia bacterium
TTATAGCAAAACTCAGATGCCCCGGGCCCGCACGCGCGTCAACGCCCCCGCACTTGGGGGCGCACCGGTCCCCGGCGCGCGCACTCACCGCCCCGCCCGCTCGCGGAGCAGCGCGACGGCGCCCTTGAACTCGGGCCAGCCCGTGCAGGCGTCGACGCAGAGGCCGACAAGGCGCCGGAAATCCCACCAGCGGCGGCCGAACCAGGACATTTCGCGGCGCAGGACGACCGCGGAGACGATCGTGCTCGCGCCGTCCACGGACGACGTCTGCGTGCAGACCGAAGGCCGCGCGAAGAAGAGCTCGATCCGCCCCTGCCGCACCCAGCGCATCCAGATGTCGTCCATGACGCGCAGCGGGAAGTTCGCGTCCAGCACCGCCCGCGCGGCCTTCGCCGTCAGCACGTACCCTTCCGCGTACATGGACCCGTCGATGCGGTCCAGCCGGGAGGGGCCTCCTTCCACCGGGAGTTCGAATCTCCCCCCCGAATGGTCGAACAGCAGCGCGACCTGCGGCCGCGCGTCGTCCAGGGCGCCGTCCAGCCAGGCCAGAACCTCCGGGAAGCGGTCGCCCAGGATCACGTCGTCCTCGAGCACGCAGGCGTGTCCAAGTCCCTCCGCGAGCATCTTCCGGTACACCTTCTGGTGGCCCAGCGTGCACCCGACCTGCCCCCGCGTGATCGGCCGCAGCGAACAGCACCACCAGAGGAACTCGCTCACGCACCGCTTCCGCTCCGCGGGATCCAGCGTGGCCTCGTCGACGCCCGCCACGCGCTCGAACGGCACGCCCAGCGCGTCCAGCCGCGCCTTCACGCGCGCCAGACGGTCCGGGCACCGGTCGAGGTTGATCACGAAGACCTTCATGCGCCCGCCCCTCCCGTCAGCCGCCGCGCCAGCTCGTCCACCGGCAGACGCCGGCAGCACGCGCGCATCCACGGCAGATAGCCGCTCCGGCCCGTCAGCCGGTACGCCAGAAAGACGAGCTCCCGCAGGACGGGCGCCGCGGCGAGGCGGAAGACGAACCGGCGCAGGCGCACCGCGCCCTTCGGGAAGAACCGCGCCACGGACGCGTCCGCGGACTCGCCGCGCAGGCCGCCGTGGACCGCATGCCACAGCAGGTGCAGGTCGGTGAGCGGCTGCGTCCGCCAGGCCTGCCGCCACGGCGTGTCGCCTGCATAGTGGAGCACACAGCCGCGACGGATGTCGTCCGCCGTCGCGAAGCGGGACATCGTCTGCCACTTCGCGGGCAACATCTTCACGTTCACGACGTCCGGCGTAAGCGGCGCCCCGCCAAGGATCGCGTTCAGCGCGCTCTGGTCCGCGAGCTGCACGTCCGTGTGAGCGTCGAGGAACGCGAGCGTCTTCTCCGCAAGGCCGAAACGGCGCCAAAGCGCGAGGTTGAAGAACGAAAGCCCGGCGCAGAAATAGGTTTCGAAATCGTAGGCGAGCCCGCGCGCGGAGAACCAGGGCGCCTCGCGCGCCCGCGCGTCCTCCGTGCCGTCCGGCGTGGAGAGGACGACCGCGCGCGGATCGCGCAGCGCCCAGAGCTCCCCGATGTCCGCGCACCAGAGGAAGTCCACGTCGCAGTAGACCACCCAGTCGGCGTCCGGCATCAGCGCGGGCAGCAGCAGGCGGGCGTAGGTGAAGCGGCTGCGCCCGTTCCACTCGGGGAACGCGGCGAAACGCGCGTCGTCGACGCGGAACCGGCGGAAGGCGCTCCGCGGGTGCGCGACGCAGACCTTCTCCTCGAAGTCCGCCCAGTCCGCGTCCGGAATGCCGCCGTCCAGCACGTTGAAGCGCAGGTCGGCGTCCGGGGACGCGTGGCGCGCCAGGCTCACCGCCGTCACGAGGAGTCCGCAGAAATAGTTCGCGTCTGTGGCCAGTGCGATTTCGATCATATGTGCCTCCGAGCGAAGTAGACCGTCGCGGCCGCGCAGCCCAGCTGCGCCGCGAGGTAGGCCCAGGCCGCGGACGCCATCCCGCACCCGCGCCAGGCCAGGAGCGCCGCCAGACCGACGGACGCCGCCAGGATGCAGCCGGACGCGATCTGCCAGCCCGCGATGCGGCCGCGCGCGTTCAACGCGAGCTGCTGTCCCGTCGTCAACCGGTTGACGGCCATGGCCACGAGGACGATCCGGCAGACGGTCGCGGCGCCCTCGGGCGGCGTGCCAAGCCAGAGCGCCAGGATGGGGTCGAGCAGAACGAAGAGCGGCACCGCGACGAGCAGGAAGAGCCCCGCCCCCAGTAGCCCCGACTGCCGCACGAGCGCACGGAATTTTCCCCCGTCCCCTTCGCCCGCGCTCGCCGTGACCGCGGGTTCGAAGGCGCCGATCATCGCGTTCGCGAGCTGTTCCGAATGGTACTGGACCTGCTGCGCGACGCCATAGGCCGCGTTCGCGGCGGGACCGAAGAAGAGGTTCGTCACGCAGGCGCCACCGTTGACCGCGACGATCCAGCCGCCGCCTCCGCAGAGCGTCCAGCCCACGAAGGCGAGGATCGCGCGGATGCGGTCCCGGCGGGCGGGGGCGAACACCGCGCGGCAGGCGGGGAACTCGCACATCGCGCCGACGATCTGCACCGCCGCGAGCCCGGCGAAGGCGAAGGACATGTACCCGGCGTAGGCGAGCAGCCGGTCGCAGTCCGCATGCAGCAGCCACCACGCGCCGCTGAAGATCACGGCCGTCTGGCAGAGTCCGAACAGTGCCAGCTTCACGAACCGCTGCCGCGCCGTGTACATCGCGGCGAATGGCACGGCGAGCATGTTCGCGCACGCCGCCAGCAGGGAAAGGCGGAACACCTGCACGCACGTGCCGATTCGCGCCGGAGGGATGTCCAGGACGCGCCGCACCGCCCACTCGCCCGCGGGGAGTCCGACGGCGAGCGCGAGCACGGCGAGCAGCAGGTGGATCCGGAACGCCGCGGCGAACCAATCCCGCTGGTCGGCCTCGGACCCCGTCTCGCCGAGCGCGAACGCATAGTGCCGTGCGACGCTCGCGTTGAGCAAGCCGCCGAGAAACGAGAAGAACCCGACCAGCGCCCCCACGACGGCGTAGAGTCCGAAGTCGGACGCCCCCAGCGCCTGCAGCACCCACCGCGAGCTGAACAGCCCCAGCGCCAGCGCCACCACGCTCCGCGCATACGTCGCGCACGCGTTCTGGAAAATCAGGTTCATGGGCCCGCTTGAATTAGCCGTGTAGAGATGGAGAGGTGGAGAGCTTGTCCGCGTGTCCTGCGAAGTTGGGGAAAACCGTCCGAACTTCAAACCTGTAGGAACCGAAGTTTATCAGCAGGGCCCGTTCGTAGCCGGTGATTTTAAGGTAGTTGAGGGTTTGAGCATAATGTTCCCCGGCCAGCGTCTTGACGGACTTCAGTTCAACGATCAGTTTCCCGTCCACGACCAGATCCGCGAAGTAGACACCGAGCTCGAAACCATCCTCGTCGACAACCTTCAGCTGTTTCTGCGCCTCGACGCAATGACCGGCCTTCTCGAGCCGGTGCTTCAGACAGCTCTCGTAGACCTTCTCAAGATATCCGTTCCCCAGATAGACATGCACACCATAGGCGATCTGCCGTACCTTCTGAATCAGTTCTTCCATCCACCTTCCTCCGCAAATTCCTCCGTCATCACCCGACCTCGATCTCTCCACCTCTCCACCTCTACACGGCCATCCCATC
>JAEDMN010000044.1 GCA_016302985.1 Kiritimatiellia bacterium
ATGCGTTTGTGATATAATTGCAGTTCCCGCTTTAAAAAGAAGAAGGCAGAACGAAGATGATGGACAAGCGCTACGACGCCAAGGCCTCCGAGGCCAAATGGTATCCGATCTGGGAGAAAAACGGCTATTTCCATGACGAACCGGGGCATGGCTCGCCCTACTCCGTCGTGATTCCGCCGCCGAACGTGACGGGCATCCTGCACATGGGGCACGCGCTCAACCAGACGATCCAGGACGTCCTCGTGCGCTGGCGTCGCATGAGCGGCTTCAACACGCTGTGGCTGCCGGGCACGGACCATGCGGGCATCGCGACGCAGAACGTCGTCGAGAAGGCGCTCAAGAAGGAGGGCAAGCGCCGCCAGGACCTCGGGCGCGAGGCGTTCCTCGAGCGCGTGTGGGAGTGGAAGAAGCAGTACGGCGGCACGATCGTGCACCAGCAGCGCATGCTGGGCAACTCGACGGACTGGCAGCGCGAGCGCTTCACGTTCGACGAGGGCTGCTCGAAGGCGGTCACGAAGGTGTTCTGCCAGCTCTTCGACGAAGGCCTCATCTACAAGGGCAACTACATCGTGAACTGGTGCCCGCGCTGCGGCACGGCGCTCGCGAACGACGAGGTCGAGCACGAGGCGAACCACGGCCATCTGTGGTACGTGCGCTACCCGGTTGTGGGCAGCGCGTTGGGCGTGAAGGGCGTGCTGAACACGGACTACATCGTCGTCGCGACGACGCGTCCGGAGACGCTGCCGGGCGACACGGCCGTCGCCGTGAACCCGTCCGACGACCGCTTCGCGGCGATCGTGGGCAAGAACGTGGTGCTGCCGCTCACGGGCCGTGAAATCCCCGTGATTTCCGACATGTACGTCGAGAAGGAGTTCGGCACGGGCATCGTGAAGATCACGCCGGCGCACGACCCGAACGACTTCCTCGTGGGCAAGCGCCACGGGCTCGAGCAGATCAACATCATGACCGACGACGGCCACATGAACGAGCTGGCCGGCGCGAAGTACTGCGGCATGGACCGCTTCGCGTGCCGCAAGGTCCTCGTCGAGGACCTCGAGGCGGGCGGCTACCTCGACCACGTCGAGGACTACGACAACCAGGTCGGTCACTGCTACCGCTGCCACGAGGTGGTCGAGAGCCGTCTTTCCAAGCAGTGGTTCGTGAAGATGAAGCCGCTCGCCGAGCCCGCGATCGCCGCGGTGAAGTCCGGCGAGGTGCGCTTCGTGCCGGACCGCTGGAGCAAGATCTACTTCAACTGGATGGAGAACATCCAGGACTGGTGCATTTCGCGCCAGCTCTGGTGGGGCCACCGCATCCCGGCGTACTACCTGCCGGCGGCGGAGGGCGAGGAGCAGAAGTTCGTGGTCGCGCCGAGCGCCGAGGAGGCGCTGGCGAAGGCCCGGAAGATCCCCGGCTTCGAGAACCTCGAGGCGAAGGACCTGGTGCAGGACGAGGACGTGCTCGACACGTGGTTCAGCTCGTGGCTGTGGCCGTTCTCGACGCTCGGCTGGCCGGAGCAGACGGCCGACCTCGACTACTACTATCCGACGACGGACCTCGTGACGGCGCAGGACATCATCTTCTTCTGGGTCGCGCGCATGATGATGGCGGGCATCCACTTCATGAAGAAGCCGCCGTTCGCGAACATCGTCATCCACGGCATCGTGCGCGACGCGCAGGGCCGGAAGATGTCCAAGTCGCTCGGCAACTCCCTCGACCCGCTCAAGATCATCGACGAGTACTCGGCGGACGCGCTGCGCTTCTCGCTCGCGCTGATCACCTCGCTCGACTGCGACTCGAAGGTCGACATGAAGAAGTTCGAGGTGGGCCGCAACTTCTCGACGAAGATCTGGAACGCGGCGCGCTTCATGCAGATGCAGGCCGAGGCGAACGGCTTCGACCTCGCGGCCGCGGCGCCGATCGACGGCGCGGCGCTTTCGTCCGACGACCGCCACATGCTCGTCGCCTGCGACAAGGCGTGCGCGAAGATGAACGGCCTGCTGGGCAAGTACCGCATCCAGGACGGCGCGCTCGCGGTCTACGACTTCTTCTGGACGCAGATCTGCGACTGGTACGTCGAGTACGCCAAGGACGCGCCGAACAAGGCCGCCGCGTTCGCGATCCTGCGCGACGTCTTCTGGAAGGCGCTGCGCCTGCTGCACCCCTACATGCCGTTCGTCACCGAGGAGGTCGCGCACCAGCTGGGCTTCCTCAAGGAGGGCGAGACGATTCTGCGCGCCGAATTCCCGAAGGGCTACACGGACGAGGAGAAGAAGGCGTGGGGGCTGACGGACGAGGTCTACGACTTCGTCGAGGCGAAGCGCGAGATGATCACCTCCCTGCGCGCGCTGCGCGCCGAGTACAAGGTGACCCCCGCGGCCTTCGTGAAGACGACGGTCCAGTGCCACTCGGCCGAGACTGCCGCGAAGATGCAGGCCGAGGTCGAGACGCTGAAGAAGGCGTTCCGCGCCGAGTCCGTCGACGTCGTCTCCGGCGAGGCGGAGCTCGCGATGCCGGGCGTGCTCGGCAAGCTCGGCACGGTCTACCTCTCGCTCGAGGGCCTGGTGGACAAGGCCGCGGAGGCGAAGCGCGTCGCGGCCGAGCTGCAGAAGACGCAGGGCTTCATCAAGTCGATCGACGCCAAGCTCTCGAACGAGAACTTCGTCTCGCACGCGCCGGCTGCGATCATCGAGGGCCAGAAGGCCAAGCGCGCCGAGCTCGAGGCGAAGATCGCGCAGCTCGGGAAGCTGGCGAAGCTGTTCGCGTGACGGGGAGGAGGCGGGGATGGTCAGGTCGCTCGCCGTCTTCTACCTGCACCGGCCGCATCCGGAGGACGCCCGGCGTCTTCCGGCGGTCGAGTACGGGCTGACGGGCGCCTTCCGGGACTTCTGCCGCGAGACGTTCGACACGGGCGAGGCGCTCGACTACCCGCCGCTGAAGCTCGTCGTCGCGAACACGGCGGACGGGCTTTCGCGGGCGCTCTTCACGAGCGCGGGGCCGCGCGGCGTGCTCACGGAGCAGGGCCGCGCGTGCTGTCTTTTCGTCATCGACGACGACTACCTCGACGCATGCGTCGGCGACCAGGACCTGCGGAACTGGCTGAAGCTCTTCTTCCCCGCCGTGCCGAAGGTCGTGCTGACGCATCCGGGGAATCCGGACGTGTCTCTGCCGGCGCGCCGCTGGATCAAGAAGGAGGCCGCCGTCTTCGAGTTCCCGGAGCGGCACCACGAGCGGCTCGTCCACCTCTTCAAGAGCTTCTGGATGCCGCGCTTCTCCACGGCGCTGCGCCAGTACGTGAACGTCAAGGCCGGCACCAACTGGCACACGCCGGGCCACAACGGCGGGCGGGCCTTCGCGCATTCGCCGTTCCTGCGCGGCTTCCACCAGGCGTTCGGCGGCACGCTCTTCCGCACGGACCTGTCGGTGTCCGTCGAGTCCCTTGGCGACCTGTCGAGCCCCGAGGCGCGCACCCCGCTGTCGGAGGCGCAGCGGCTCACGAGCGAGATCTTCGGCACGGCGCAGAGCTGCTACGTCACGAACGGCACGTCGACCTCCAACAAGGCGATGCTGATGACGCTGCTGCGTCCCGGCGAGGTCGTGCTGATCGACCGCAACTGCCACAAGAGCGTGCACCACGCCGTCGTGACGTCCGGCGCGGTGCCGCGCTACCTGCCGGCGCGCTGGAACGCGCGGCTCGGCGTGTGGGGGCCGGTCGCGCTGGAGGACGTGAAGAAACTGCTCGGCCCGGAGGCGTCCGCCGCGTCCGGCCGGAAGGAGTCCGCGGACGCCGCGCCGCGCCCGCGCCTGCTCGTGCTGACGACCTGCACCTACGAGGGCGTGCTGTACCCGGTCTGGGAGGTCGCGCGGATGTGCGAGCGCGCCGGCGTGCTGTTCTACGCGGACGAGGCGTGGGCGGCCTACCTCAATTTCCATCCGTTCTACACGTTCGGCCGCGGGAAGGGCGACACCGTGCGCTACAACGCCGTCAACGAGACGTGCGGCGCGCATTTCGCGGTGCAGTCCACCCACAAGACCCTGGCGGCGTTCTCGCAGGCGTCGATGATCCACGTCTCGACGCGCTTCAAGCACCTGCTGGAGGAGGATTCGGCGCCGCAGTTCCGCTGGCTCCGGCGGCGCTTCGCGCTGCACGGGCGGGGCAGCTACGAGAAGTTCTCGCACGACCTGCACGAGATTCTGCGCTACTGGCACTCGACTTCGCCGCACTACCCGTTCCTCGCGACGCTCGACGTCGCGGGCGTGCAGATGCGCCTCGAGGGGATGAAGCTCATCGACGAGCGCATCCGCTGGGCGGCGGCCTTCCGCAAGCGGGTGGCCGAGGAGTGCGGGCGCGAGGAGAACGAGTGCTTCGCGGGCCTGGAGGAGATCGCGGGCGGCGGCGTCGACTGGCGCGCGGCGGGGTACATGAAGGATCCGCTGAAGATCGTCCTCATGCTCCGGGACGCCGCGGCCTGCGCCGCGTTCCGCAAGGCGCTCCTCAAGGCGCACATCCAGTGGGAGAAGTCCAGCGCGACCACGATCCTGTTCCTCGTCGCCGCGGGGACGGTCGAGGAGCACTTCGAGTACCTCTTCCGCGTCTGCCGCCAGTACCGGGAGCTGATCGGCCGGCCGGCCGGGCCGAAGGGGTCGCCGAAGACGGACGCGGCGGGCCGTGCCGTGCTGGACGCCGTGTCGGGCCAGGCCGTCGTCCTGCCGCACGACGCGGCGCTCTGCGACGGCGAGCTCGTGCCGATCGAGGCGAGCGAGGGCCGCATCGCCTCGCAGTTCCTCGTGCCCTATCCGCCCGGCATCCCCGTCTTCATTCCGGGGCTGCGCATCTCGCAGGCGATGATCCGCCTGATCCAGGATGTCGTCGCCGCCGACGGCCCGGACGCGGTGCACGGCCTCTTCTGCCGCGGCGGGCACGCGCCGTACCTCGTCGAGGTGCTGAACCACGACGAGGAGGCCCGCGTCCGCCATCTGTAGGCGTGGCGGGAGTTGTTGCCTGTGCGATCCATGCGGAGGTCTTTCCGAATGAAACCCTGGTCTCTCCTTTTGGGCCTGCTCGTGTCGGCTTCGGTTGCGGCCGCGGTCGAGGCGCGGGCCCTGCCGATCATTCCCACCCCGTCCGAGTGGCAGGTGACGGGGGGTGGATCTTGGACGCCGTCGGGTCGGTTGAAGGTCCAGTCGGAAACGCCCGCCGCCGCGTCGGTCGCCACGCGGCTGGAGGGCGATTGGCTCCTGCTCGCCGGAACGGTTGGACGGACGGGGACCTGCGATCGCGTCGAACTGCGGCTCGTCGACGATCCGGCGCTGGGCGAGGAGGGCTATCGGCTTGGGGTCGCCGCAGACGGCGTCTGGCTTGAAGCCGCCGCGCGGCGGGGCCTTTTCTGGGCCACGCGCAGTCTGCTGCAGCTCGTCAAGGCGGGCGAACCGGTGCCGTTCGGAACGATTGTCGACATCCCGCGCTACCGGGTGAGGAGCCTGATGCTCGACGTGGGGCGGAAGTACTTTCCGCTCGACTATCTGCGGGCAATCGCCCGGGAGCTCGTCTGGTACAAGATGAACGAGTTCCACGTTCACCTGAGCGATGACGTGCTGTTCAGCAACTTCCGCTATGCGGCCTTTCGTCTGCAGTGCGACGGCGTGCCGGGGTTGACGGCGAAGGACGGTTCCTACACGAAGGCGGAATTTCGCGCCTTTGTGAAGGAGTGCGCGGAGATGGGGCTGAACGTGGTGCCCGAGATCGACACGCCCGCCCATGCGGGGCCGCTTCTGGATGTACGGCCTGACCTGCGGGGCGGCTGGCACCATCTGGACCTCGCCAATCCGAAGACGCTGCCGTTCGTCAAAGGTCTTTGGGATGAGTACCTGGCGGGCGACGACCCCGTGTTCGCCGGACCGGACGTGCACGTCGGGACGGACGAGTTCGGCGCGGCGAAACCGGAACTGTTCCGCGCCTATGCCGACGCGCTCTTCCGCCATGTGCGTCGCTACGGAAAGAATCCGCGCGCGTGGGGTTCGTTTTCGCATGCGCCCGGCCAGACGCCGATTCTCGCGGACGCGAACATCGTGATCGACCTGTGGCACAACAAGTTCTATCAGCCGCAGGCGGCGCTGGCGGCCGGCTATTCGCTCATCTCCGTGCCGGACGGCAGCAACTACATCGTGCCCGGCGCGTCCTACTACCACGACTACCTCGATGTGGCGGGGCTCTACCGGACATGGACGCCGAACGACGTCGGCGGAGAAAAGATCGACGCGAACCATCCCCGTCTGCTGGGCGGCAAGTTCGCCATCTGGAACGACCTGGTCGGCAACGGCATCACGCTGGACGACGTGTTCGACCGCTTCCTGCCGGCCGTGCAGGTGATCGCCGAGAAGACATGGGCCGCGGCCTCGCCGCGCACGTGGGAGACGTTCAAGGCGCAGGCGGAGAAGATCGGGGAGGCTCCCGGGCTCAACCTTGCGGACAAGGTGACGCTCGGTGCCGACGGACGGGTCGATCTGACGGCGAATCGCTCGGTCGGCTGGTCGCAGCAGGGCGGCTGGACGGTCGAGTTCGAGATCCGTCCGGACGCGGCGCCGGAACCGGACGCGGCGATCTTCGCCGACGACTTCACGACGGTCAAGCTGTCGCAGGGCGCGAGCGGCAGGTTCGGCTTTTCGCGCGACGGTTACGACGTGACGTTCGACTATGTCGTCCCGGTCGGCAGGTGGACGCGACTGAAGCTCTCCGGCACGCCGCGCGAAACCTCGCTGTGGGCCGACGGACGTCTGGTGAAGACCTTCGCGCCCGAGAAACGCTACTATCCGGGAGAGAAACGCTGGCTCTACGCCTTCTACCGGACATTGCACTTTCCGCTCGTGCGGGCGAAGACACATGCCTTCCGGGGCGAGATCCGAAACCTGACGTGCCGTCTCGGGGCGGAGAAGACACTTGTCGGCGAATAATGCTATAATGGCACCAAGGGGTCCTGTCCTGTCCGGGCGGGGAACCCGGGCGAAGACCTAAAAGGAAGGGGTGACGTGCTATGTCGAACGTGACGTTGATTGGAGAAAAGCGCGTGGCGGGTCATTTGTTCGCGTTGGCGTTGACGCTGGTGAGCGGTACGCTCTTCGGCGTGACCGTCGCATGGACGCCCGGGGCGACGTCGCTTGCCGACGGCGCAGTGACGATCGAATACGATGAAGGGAGCATCACGCGGCTGGCCGCCGATGTGCAGGGCGCGGAGAAGCTGGTCGTCACGAGCGACGGCGCGATGCCGTTCGCGGCCGATGCGGATGTCGTGGTCTCGAACGGCACGCTCCGCTTCGAGGCGCCGATCCACGGCGCCGGGGCGCTCAATGTCCTGTGTCCGTCTTCCACCTTGACCTGGGATGCCGTCGCGAGCGGGCGCAACGACTATCTTCCGGACCAGGAGGCGAATGCGGTCGTGGTTGCCACGGGCGTGCCGCTTGATGCGTTCGCCGTCGTGCGGGGTACGGCCGGAATGCTGAAGCAATATTACTACGGTGCCGGCGACAGCAACGTGAAGCCATACTGGGTGGTGCGCGGCGAGGGAACCCTGGAGAGCCAGATGCAGCACTTGAGCGACACCTGGAACAAGTGCATCACCCTGAAGCTCAAGCAGCGGGGCGCGGACATCGTCGCATGGACGCCGAGCGCCGTCTACGCCGACTACAAGACCGTCGCGCCGCTGGGGACGGACTTCAGGACGATCAAGTACACCAACATGGGCGTGAGCAGCGTGGCCGCGCAGCGGAGCGGCTATGGCCTGGACGGACTCACGCTGACCGCGGAGGCCGGTCTTGTCACGGTCGAGGTGGCGAACGGCGTGACGTTGGACGGACAGGGGACGCTCACGGTTGGCACGGGGCTCACCTTCATTGCCGACGGCCCGAAGGCGCTCGCGGCAGACGGCGTCTGGAACACGCCCGTGCAGATCAACGGCACGTTCCGGCTGGCGGATCCCTATGGCGTTGCCCTGGGCGGAGCGATGAAGTTCGGCACTTACGGGCGGTGCGAGGGTGTCGTGGAGACGGCGCACCCGACGGAGGCTTCCGTACTGGACGCGCCGAAGTGGCCTTCGGGCGAGTGGCAGAC
Source organism: Kiritimatiellia bacterium (assembly GCA_016302985.1). Classification (GTDB taxonomy): domain Bacteria; phylum Verrucomicrobiota; class Kiritimatiellia; order RFP12; family UBA1067; genus RUG572. The sequence continues at coordinate 8,105 of JAEDMN010000044.1, forward strand.
CTTCGCCACCAACGTCCTCCTTGAGGCCGTCGCCGACGTCACCGCGAAGAGCGGAGGCGGTTCATGGTTCGACAGCGGCAATCCCGTCGTGCTCAACAAGTCGTGGTTCGAGAACGACGGGCAGCTGCTGACGGTTCAGCTGGCGAAGACCTGGGACGGAACCTGGCTCAAGGGCGTGGTCTATCAGGTCCGGCAGAGCGGAAACTATCTGCAGCACCGCATCCTCCGCTCGGCGGCGTATGGCGAGTGTCCCCCGGACGTGGCCAAGCTGGACCTTCGCAAGGAAGGGCAGACCATGGACGTCTACAACGGCGGGGCGAACGGGAAGACGAACGGCTACGGACTGCAGGACATCCAGCTCCACATCCGGGCCGGCGTTTCGCACTGCGGCCTGACCATCAGGAGCAAGCAGTTCCGCAGCCCGCGCGGCGTCCTGACGTTTGAAGGGCGCGCGGATTCGCCGCTGCTGATCGTCTGCGACGAGGCCGCGGACCTGCCGGAAAATCTGACGGTCGGCGACCATGTGCAGTTCGCCTGGAACGGCAGCGGCGTTTCGGGCACGTCGACCACGACGCTGACCATCGAGGAGAAGGGCGTGTTCGCCATCCTCAGAGACTGGCAACTCCACCAGGACATGACGGTCAACATCAACGGCGGAACCTTCGACGTGTTCCCGCTGACGTCGACTTCGGACGCGACGCCGATCTATCTTGAGAATGTCAATTTCACCGATGGCGGCCGCATCGGCAGCAACATTCCGCGTGTCGGGTATTACCGGAACCCGGTCTGGACGGTGAGGGGGACGAAACCCGCCTTCACGGACAAGGGCATCGGCGTGGTGGGCAACGGAGATGGGGCCGGGGCGCCCTTCGACCGCGCGTTCATCCTCGATGTCGCGGATGTCACCGCTTCGGCGGATCCCGATTTCACCGTGAACGGGAACATCTACTATTCGAACAGGAACGCCGATCCTGCCTATGACTGGGCGATGGCGCACGTGGTCAAGACCGGTTCGGGCACGGTTCGCCACAACGGCGTGCTCTCGGTCAACACCTATCCGTTCGTCATTTCGAACGGCACCTGGCAGGTGACGCGGACAAACGGCATCGTCGCGGGATGCGACCTGGAGCTTTCCGGCGGCACGCTGGCGCTCGACGATGCCTGCACGCTGTCGCTCGGTTCACTGGCGGTCGGCGGCGACGCGACGAGCGGGATCGCGCTTGGTGCGGGTAGCAGGATCGCGTTTGCCGACGTCGCTCCGGCCGAGGCCGCGAAGGTCGAGATCCGGGCGGAAGATCCCGTCAAGGCCGTTCGCGTCGGTACGGGCAGGGGGCTGACGGCGGCACAGCTCCGCTGCCTGTCCCTCAACGGGGAGAGCGTCCATCAGGATGCGGAAGGCTACATCTGCATGGGCCCCTACGGCATGACGCTGCTCTTCAGGTAGGCGGTCGGAGGAAAGCTTCCTGAAATGAAGATCGAACTGCCGATCATGATCGCAGCAGTTGCCGTGGCGTTGGCTCTTCCGGCGGTCGCCGCGGATGGCCTTCTGCCCGACTGGGGAGGGGACGTGCCGAAGTTCACGCCGGCGACTCCGGGGCGGCAATATGCGATAGACCTGAAACCCGAATGGCGCGGTCTGCGTCTCCGAGCCGAGATGAGGGCGACGGACATCCGCCGCGGGAAGGAAGGCTGGAACACCGGACGGATCACGATCACCTTCCATGATGCCGCGGGCAAACTGGTGGGCCGGCGTTATCCGCTGCAGCAGGAGGTGCTCGGCACGACCGACTGGAAGAAGGTCGACCACGAGTACCTCGTGCCCAGGGGCGCGGTGAAGGTCCATGTCGGTTTCTGCAACCTGGGCGCGTCGGGAATCGCCGAGTTCCGCGCGCCCTCGCTCGTCCCGACGCGCGGCTGGATCACGCAGCCATGCGATGCGAAGGCGCCGCCGGACTGCCTGGACGACGGTCCGTTCGCGCCCGCCGTCGAGGCGATTCACGTCAGCCAGACCCTTGCCGGCTGGTGGCGGTGCCGTCCGTCGTTCACCGACGAGCAGGATGCCTTCGTGCCCGTCGCGGGGGACAACTGGGGCTGGTCGAAGTTGCCGAGTGTCTGGCGGAACGAACAGGAGCCCTTCCCGGCAACCTCCATCCTTTCTCCCTACTTCGAAGACCAGGAGGCGCGGCTGGAGAAGGTGAATCCCGGGCGCGCCTGGTATGCCCGCAAGCTGAAGATGCCCGAAAACGTGCGGGGGAGGCGGGTGGCGCTTCGCTTTACCCTTGTCAATACGCGGGTCCGCGCCTATCTGGACGGCCGGGAGGCGGGCGAAGCGACGTTTCCAAATGGCGAGATCGACCTGACGCACCTCGTCAAGCCCGGGCAGGAGCAGTTCCTCGCGCTCGACGTCACGGCCTGGCCGCGCGATGCCGTGACGCGCGAATACAATGCCCCCGACCGGAGCGACCTGAAGAAGAACATCGTCCGTCTGAAGGGGATCACCGGCGACTTCTTCCTGGATGTCACACCGGTACGGAACTTCATCCGCGAGACATGGACCGAAACCGACGTCGCCCGGGGCGAGGTCCTGTTCGTGGCGAAGGTCGCCCCGGGGCACGCGGTCAGGACCATGCGGGCGAATGTCCGGGACGCCCGCAGGGCGCGGCATGTCTTCTCGGGTCCGGCGCGGGCGATCGACCGCGGTTCAAAGGAGGCGGTCCTCGCATTGTCCGCCGCCTGGCCCGACGCCCCCCGCTGGGATCTGCACACGCCGGGCAATCTGCACACGGCCGAAATCGAGCTTCTGGACGAGAAGGGGAACGTCCTCGACAGGTCGGCGCCGTTCACGTTCGGCGTGAGGGATGTGCGCGTCGACGGCCGTCGGCTGCTGGTCAACGGGATCCCCGTTCACCTCCGTGCGCTCTACGGCACGCTGGCCAACAACGGCCTTGACCATGGCAGCCGAACCAACGCCCTGAAGATGCTGGGCAACGCCCGGAAGGCCGGCTTCAACTTCGTCATCGCGGGCAACTACAACATGGGCGAGGGCACGGTCTCGCGTCTGGAGGGCGTGCTGCAGGCGGCGGACGAGCTTGGCTTCTTCGTCTCCTGCACGCCGCCGCACATCAAGCAGTTCAACGCCAGGCTGGACGATCCCGTCGTGGCCGAACGCTATCGTGAAATGACCGAACGCGTGATCTCGCTCTGGCGCAACCATCCCTGCGTGATCGCCTGCGGCATGAACCACAACTGCACCGGCTACGGCGGGGACCAGAATCCCTGGCGGCTGGACGGCGCGCATTTCAACGACGAAGCGACGCGCGATGCCGTCGGCTTCGAGCCCGTCAATCGTCGCAATGCGCGTCTGGCGGGCGACATCTGCCGGCGGCTCGACCCCACCCGCACGTACTACAACCACGAGTCCGGCAATCTCGACCGGTGGTATACGCTGAACATCTATCTCAACTGGGCGCCGCGGCAGGAACGCAGCGACTGGCTGGAGCATTGGTCGAAGGCGGGCGTGAAGCCGCTCTTCTTCGTGGAGTGGGGTGCGCCGCACATCGCCTCGTGGTCCAGTTATCGCGGGCCTCACTTCATCTGGAACACGCCGGGCTTCCAGACCACGTGGGCGGCGGAATATGCGGCGGCCGTCCTGGGCGAGACCGCATACGAGGATTCGCCGCAGATGCGACGTCTTCTCGCAAGCGACGACGCGGGCTGGGCGACCGGAAAGCCCCGTTTCTACGACACGCGTCCGCTCGCGGCGCTCACCAATCTCTACAACGGCGTGCAGGCCCATTTCATGGCCGACAACTGGCGGGCCCATCGTACCTGGGGCATTACCGCGGCCTTGCCGTGGGACCAGGAGTCCTTTCTTGATTGGACCGACTGGTCGCCGCGCAGGGGCATGCCGATGACGGAAGTCATGCGCCGCTGGAACCAGGACGACTGCGCCTATATCGGCGGATGGGATTCGCCGACCGACAAGCGGCGCAATTACGCCGTCGGCGAGACCGTCGACAAGAAACTGGTCGTCATCAACGACGCCCGCATCGAGCAGCGGGTCTGCTGGCGCTGTTCGCTCTTCGACGAGACCCGACAGGGTGACGTCGTGGTCGGGCCCGGCGAAATCGCCTTCGTGCCCATTTCGTTCAAGGTGGGCGATCAGGCGCGGTCGGGCGAGATGACGGCCGAATTCGCCTTTGCGGACGGCGTGAAGCAGATGGACCACTTCCCGGTCCGGATCGAAGCAGGCGTGCGGACGGCCAACAAGAAGCCGATTTTCCTCTACGATCCCGTTGGACGCACCACGGCGTTGTTCCGTCGCCTGGGAATCGCGCATCAGCCGATTGATCTGACGGTTCGTCCCGAGTGGGGCACGCGGCTGGTCGTCGGTTCCGGGGCGTTGACACGCGGGCTCCTTGACGACCGTGTGCTTCCGCTGGTGCGTGGCGGCAGCCGGGTCCTGATCTTTGAGCAGGACAAGAAGACGTTGGAGAGCTGCGGTTTCCGGGTGCAGGAATACGGACTGCGAAGGGCGTTTCCGCGTTATGTCTCTTCCACGTTGGGCATGATCGCCCCTGAACTTCTGCAGGACTGGGCTGGCGCGTCCACGCTGATCGAGCCCGACTACGAGAACACGCTGCCGGCCGTCGACCGGGACTGTCCGTACACCACGTGGGCCGGCCTGCGCCATTCCCGCGTCTGGCGGTGCGGCAATCGCAACGCCGTGGCCACGGTCCTGCCGGAGAAGCCCACGCTGGGCGACTGGCGCGCCCTGGTTGACGGTGGGTTCGACCTTCAGTACGCGCCGTTGCTGGAATGGCACGTGATGAGCGGCATCGCGACGTTCTGCCAGCTGGACGTCACGGCCCGTACATGTGTCGATCCCGTGGCCGATGGACTCGTCCGCCGGCTGGTTGCGACGCTTGACGCCGGCGCGGAGACCGGTCGCTGGCCGCTTCCCTTCGGCGCGCAGGCCCACTATTCCGCCCGGAGGCGCCAGCTCCCGTTCGCGACCTATTACAACGCACTGAATTCGGCGAAGGGTGCGAATGGGTATTACATTTCGTCCGGCGGCGTGGTGCCGGACGATTTCCTCGAACGGATCGGGCAGGGGGCGAACGCGCTTTGCGTTGGGCTGAGCGCCGAGGAGGTGAAGGCGGTTTCGCCCGTGCCGCTCGCCGTGGTGCAAACGAACGGATGTTGTTTTTCGCGCATTGAGCGCATCCCCGCCGAATTCAATGGCCTTTCCAACGGAGACTGGGCATGGCACGGCGCAATGGACTTCGCCGCTTTTGCCGAGTCGACGCCGGAGTCCAACAATTCCCTGCGGGTTGTCCGGCACGGCAAGGGGAAGATCGTGTTCATGCAGGTGGCGCCGTGGATGATCGACGACGAGAATCGTCCGCAGCTGCGCACGTCGCGCCGACGCGCGGAATACATGCTCTCGCGGCTTTTGTGGAACGTGCTCGGTACGGAATGCGCCCTCGGGCAGGTGACGTACGCGGACATCCCGGTGGATGAAGACGATCCCTACCGCTACATCCGCTGGTAGAAGTCGGATGAACTCGGTCCCTCTGGACCTGCAAACCTGCAAACTGCCGGTTGCGCGGCGGAGAACAAAATGATAAAATACAAAACTCTTCTCTTCGGGGAAGAAGAAACGACACCTTTACGGAGAGCGAAATGAACACCGAACATCTGAAGCAAGCCCATGAACGAGTCCCCTCGGTTCCGGTCCTCGTGAACCTGATCTCGAAGCGGGTGAAGCAGCTCATCGCGGGCGAGAAGCCGCTGGTCAAGCCGCTCTCCTCCGACGAGGACAAGGTCGACACGGCGCTCCGCGAAGTGGCGGAGGGCAAGCTGATCAGCGAAATCGACTTCGACGCGATCGCGAAGGCCGAGGACGCCAAGACGCGCTGGCAGCGCCACGCGGCCTCCAAGAGCATCTTCGACTGATGGCCGAGAAGAAAAAGAAGGCGGCGCCCGGCGACTTCGCCGTGAACCGGCGCGCGCATCACGACTATGCCGTGCTCGAGAAGCTCGAGTGCGGCATTGAACTGCGCGGAACCGAGGTCAAGGTCGTGCGGCACGGGGAGGCGTCGCTGGCCGGCGCCTACGGGGCCGTGCTGGGCGGTCAGCTCTACGTGGTGGGAATGAACATCCCGGTCTACACGTTCGGCAACCGCTTCAACCACCGGCCGCAGGGGAACCGGCGGCTGCTGGTGCACAGGAAGCAGATCGAGGAGCTCCGGCTCAAGACGGAGGCGAAGGGCCTGACGCTGATTCCGCTGCGGCTCTATCTGAAGAACGGGCGGATCAAGCTGGAGATGGGGGTCTGTCGGGGCAAGGCGCTGCACGACAAGCGCGAAACTCTGAAGACAAAGGCCCTCAAGCGGGACATGGAGCGCGGAGACTACTAGTCCCCGCGCCATTTTTTCCACTTTTCCATTGTTCCATTCATTACGAATCGTGTATAATGGAGGCTAGATTTTCATGGGGAAGTGTACACTTCGCCCATGCCTGCATGTATTGAAACGGTGGAGTGAGCATGGAAAAGAAGACCTTGAGAGCTGTGATGGCGGCCTTGCTGATGGCCGCGATTCCCGCGTATGCGGGCTCCTATGCTGTCACGGCGGACCAGGCGAAGGCGATGGTGCAGTCCTGGACGGCCGAGAACAGGGGTGGCTTCGGTCTTGGCGGCGCGACGGTGGCCGCGGTGGCTCCTTTTGCGGATGCGGACGGCACGCTGCTCTGGTACGCGGTGACCCTGGACAACGGGGCCTGCGTGTTCGTGTCCCCCGACACGCGCCTTGAGCCCGTCATCGCGGTCGTGCCGCGCTGCAACGGCGTCCTGCCCGCGGCGAACCCCCTCCGCGGAATGATGACGGCCGACATCCGCGCGCGTCTCCGCGCGGTGGCCGCGTCGAAGGCCGGGCTGCAGTCCGTTTCGCCCGCCGTCGGCAAGCAGGCGCAGGTCGTGAAGGAGGCCCGCGCGAAGTGGGCGCGCTACACGGGGGCGTCGCTGCAGGGCGACTCGCTCCCGGCCGCGATTGCGACGCCGAACGGCAATCCCCCGCTGACCATGGCCTACCTGCCCGGCTTCAGCGATGCGAACGACTCCCACTACTATCTGACGCACTGGAACCAGTCCTACGAGAAGACGTCCTACGACGCCACCCTCGGCACCTGGCCGCTGACGTCCCTCAATGCGCCGCTCTACAACTACTACACGCCCCGCCACTACGTCTGCGGCTGCGTGGCGACGGCCGGCGCGACGGTCCTGCAGTTCTTCAACGCGACGAACGGCGTCTCGTCCGTCACGAACACGTGCTCGGTCAACGGCGAGAAGGTCGAGCTGACGACGATTGGCGGCTTCTACGACTGGTCGATCCTGCCGGAGAACATGGGCGGCAAGGCGGAGAACCGCGACCTCCTCACCGAGGCGCAGCGCGAACTGCTCGGCCGCGCGACCTACGACATGGGCGTGGGCGTCGGCATGATGTACACGCAGAGCGAGTCGGGTGCCCCCGGCGCCGCGCTGGCGAAGGCGTTCAAGTCCATCTTCGGTTTCGCGACGGCCGAAAACGTGTCGGTCAAGGAGGACGACCCGCTGGACAAGTACATCTACAACCACCTGCGTGCCGGCGCGCCGGTGCTCATGTCGATTGTCTCCGGCATGTCGGGCCACGAGGTCGTTGCGGTCGGCTATGGCCGCGACAAGGTCGGCGGCGAGTACACCCGCGTGTTCATGGGCTGGGGCGGGGCGAGCGACGCCTGGTACCAGCTGCCGAAGTTCGCCGGGTACGAGATGATTTCGGACGTGACGATCAAGCTGAGCCTGGACGGCGCGTGCGTGCCGTTCTGCGGCCAGGTCAAGACGGCCGACGGCAAGGGCGTCGTGGGCGCGGAGGTCTCCGTCCCGGGCGTGACGAACGTCCTGACGGGCGCGAACGGCCTCTTCGGCTTCCGCCTGACGGAGGAGGACGCGGCGGCCGTGACGGAGCTCGAGGTGAAGGTCGGCGGCTATTCCACGACGGTCTCGGTCGCTGCGGCCGCCGGCGAGGGCGAAGAGGGCGAGGGT
>JAEDMN010000002.1 GCA_016302985.1 Kiritimatiellia bacterium
GCCTAACTGAAAACTGATATACTAGCAACCAATCACAAGAAAGTACTTGCCTGACGATGCTACGCAACGCGTGTTGCGTTGGCTACTGGAAGGCGGGAGGGCAACATGAAGAAGTCGATGCTGGGCGCCGCGTGCGCGGGCCTGTCGCTGTCCCTTTCGGCCGCCACGGTGGCCTACTGGCCGTTCGGGTCCTACGGCGCCGCGGACGCGGGCGGGAAGGGCAACCACCTGCGGATCAACGGGGGCGTGACGTTCGCGGACGGCGCGGCGTGTTTCGACGGCGTGATGGCGAAGTGCCGCACGGAGCGTCCGCTGGACCTGTCCGTCTGCACGAAGGGCCTCACGGTCGAGTGCTGGGTGCGCGTGCCGGCCGATTCCCAGGCGGCCTGCCAGATGCTCGTCGAGCACACGAGGCAGGCCTCCGCGGCCCAGGCGGCGGGCGCGTTCTACCTCGACCTGGACGAGACGGCGGACGCGAAGGCGCGCGCGATGATGAAGACGCCGGCCGGACACCACATCGACGACGGGGCGAAGTCGCTGCGCGACGGCGCGTGGCACCACCTGGCCTTCGTCTGGGATCCCGCCGCGAAGGGGGACGCCGTCGGCCGCTTCTACGTCGACGGCGTACGGCAGCCGCAGAATGCCGCGCACCGGAGCGCGGAGCTGCCGAAGCCGCTGCGCGACCACCTCTATCTCGGCAGCCGGGCGGACGCCGTGTTTCGCTTCCGGGGACAGCTGGACGACGTGCGGATCAGCGACGCCGCGCTCGCCCCCGCCGACTTCCTGAAGACCCGCACGACGGAGAACGGCCCCGTCCGCGAGGAGCTCCTGGCGAAGGGCGCGCTCCCGCCGGAGCGGCAGGAGCTGATTCCGCTGCCGTTCGGGTCCATCACCGCGCGGGGCTGGATCCGCGACATGCTCGCGCGCGGCCGCGACGGCATGGGCGGGCACTTCGGGGAGCTCGACGCGGACCAGTTCGACAAGCCGTACCGCACGCGCGACTACGACGCCAAGCTGTATCCCGGCAGGAACCAGGAATGGCCTGGCTGGTGCGCGGAGATGGCGGGCGAGTTCCGGCTGGGGCAGATCGAGCTCGCGGAGACGCTGGAGGACGACGGCCTGCGCAAGAAGGCGCGCGCCTTCATCGACGCGGCGCTCGCGCTGCAGGAGCCGGACGGGTACCTGGGTTCCTACCGGAAGACGGACGACCGCCGGCAGGACTACAACGCCTGGGGTTGCCACTTCTTCTACCGCGCGCTGCTGCTCGAGTACTCCCGCACGGGCGACCGGCGGATCCTCGACGCCCTGCACCGCGGCTTGCTGTGGTTCACGCGGAACTGGGCCGGCTCGCAGAAGACGGACTACGTCGGCCCCGCGATCATCTGGCCGATGGTCGAGGTCTACCGGCTGACGGGCGATCCGCGGCTGCTGACGTTCTGCGAGGACTACGCCGACTACCTCAACGCGCGCAACGACTGGAATCCGTACCGGGGCGGTCATTGCATCAACCGCACGGGCGGCTTCGAGCGGCTCTCGCGCGAGCCGCGGGCCTATCACGTGGTCGCCTACGCCGTCCGCGCGCAGCTGGCGGGCATCCTCTCGCTGGCCAACGGCGACGAGAAGTACAAGCGGGCGTCCTTCGAGTCCTTCGACGACCATGTCCGGACCGTGGGCTGGCAGGCCACCTACGTGCCGACCTCGCACAAGGAGCACACGGGCCCCGCGGGCTGCGTGAAGGAGACGGAGTACTGCAACTTCCTGAACTGGATGGAGTACATGCAGTGGCTGGCGCGCCTCTCGGGCGACGCGCGCTTCGGCGACGCGATCGAGCGGATGGCGTTCAACGCGGCGATGGGGGCGCGGAAGAAGGACGAGCGGGCGATCGCGTACAACTCCTCGCCCAACCAGTTCCGCGCGACGAAGACGTCCGCGTCCGGCGGCTGCATGGAGTACTACGAGGCGTACACGCCGTGCCTGTTCGCGGCGTGCTGTCCCGCGCAGTCCATCCGCCTGATGCCGGCGTACCTGCTGAAGGCCGTGATGAAGGACCGCGCGGGCGACCTCGTGGTGAACACCTACGGCCCGTGCCATGTCGCGACGCCGGAGGTCGCGCTCGACGTCGAGACGCAGTACCCGTTCGAGGACACGGTGAAGATCCGCGTGGACGCGCCGAAGGGCTGGACGGGCGCGCTGCACCTGCGCCTGCCCGAGTGGTCGAAGGGCTGGACGGTGGCGCGGAACGGACAGGCGGTCGACGTGAAGTCCGAACGGCGGTGGCTGAAGGTGGCGGGGCCCTGGGCGAAGGACGAGCTCGTCGTGACGTTCCGGAACGAGCCGGTCGTCCGCGCCCAGAACGAGCCGGGTCTGAGGGAGCCGCTCCGCGTGGTCGAATACGGTCCGCTCGTCTTCGCGCAGCCGCTGAAGACGACCTGGACGCCGTGCAAGTGGGAGCATCCGACGCGGCCGCTGCCCGACGGCTGGCCGTGGTTCGAGGCCACGTGCGCGGAGAAGCCGGTCCTCTACGCGCTGCCGGTCGAGACGGCGTTCGACGCGGCGAAGATCCGCGTGAAGCGCGTCGCGGGCGGGTATCCGTGGGAGGATCCGCCGCTGCGCCTCGTCGTGCCGATGGTGCGTGCGACGGCGGCCTATGCGGCCGATCCCGAACGGCAGCGGCACAATCCCGCGCCGGTGCGGAATCCCGTGCCCCGGGACGCCGGAACAGGTCTGGAGGACGTCGAGCTCGTGCCGATGGGCGCGACCAACCTGCGTCTGACCTGCTTCCCGCTGGGCGTGAAATGACACTTGAAAGACAGGTGACGAAACATGAACAGACTGAATCTGCTACGTGCTGGACTACGTGCGCGAGCCGACCACGGATGAATACGGCACCTTCACGCTCACCGTGCCGTCCGCGAAGCTCGTGCCCGGGAAGCCGGCGGTCGTCAAGGTCGTCGCGCAGCCGAACAACTCCCGCCGCTGGTTCGCGGTGACGGAGATGCGGTAGGCCGCGGCGCGGGGATTCTCGCGCGCAGGGCCCCGTCCGTCCATGCGGACGGGGCTTTTGGTATACTGGTGCCATGACCAAACATCTGCTAGCCTGTGCCGCCTTTCTCGTGCTGTCCGCAGCCCCGGCTTTGGCCGGGACGCTGTTCTTCGCCGGCGATTCGACGCTGGACGAGCATGGCGGGAGGCAGGACAGGTACGGGAGCTGGGGGGACGCGCTGCGCCCGTGGCTCGCGGACGGCTGCCGGATCGTCAACTACGCGAAGAGCGGGCGGTCGACGAAATCCTTCCGCGACGAGGGGTGGTGGGACCGGATCCTCGCGCAGGCCACCACGGGCGACGTCGTGGTCGTGCAGTTCGGCCACAACGACCAGAAGCTCGACAAGCCGAAGGTCGCCGTGCCGCAGCCGCAGTTCAGGCAGAACCTCGTGCGGATGGCCGGGGAGGTCCGTGCGAAGGGCGCGGAGCCGCTGTTCGCGACGCCGATCGTGCGGCTCACCTTCGACAAGGCGGGGCGGCTGAAGGACGGCGCGAAGCTGGACGACTGGGCGGAGCGGATGCGCGAGGCCGCCGCGGAGACGGGAACGCCGCTCGTCGACATGCGCCGGCTCACGCACGCGGCCGCGGAGGCTGCGGGCGAGGCCGAGGCGCTGACCTGGAACGTGCCGGGCGACAGGACGCATCCCGCGCCGAAGGGGGCCGCGCGCTACGCGGGACTCTTCTTCGACGAGATCCACGCGCGCGGGCTCGCCGTGACGAACCTCTTCCGCGCGACGCGTCCCGACACGCGGGTCCGGACGCCCGCGGCGGCGGCCGTGCTGCGCAATCTGCGCGCGGCGGCGGAGAAGGGGAGCTTCTACTACGCGTGGTGCCATCCCTGGGTCGAGAACGCCCCCGCGTTCCGCGTGGAGACGGCGGAGGGGCCGCGTCCGAAGGCCGTCGCCGACGTCGACCTGTCGGGCGGCTTCGGGAAGGCGAACATCGGGAAGACGCCGTGCCTCTACTTCACGGACTTCTACTTCGTGACGGACGCGACGAAGCCGGCGGAGACGGTGGCCGCCTCGCGGGCTTCGCTCACGGCGATGGTCCGTGCCGCCTGGGCGAAGCACCGGTCGGTGCCCGTCTTCAGCTGGCATCCGGAGAATCCGTATACGCCGCAGGGGTGGAAGGATCCGAAGTACTGGTATGCGCCGTACCGCTACCGTTATTCGAGCGAGGGCTATCCGCAGGAGCACCGCTACGTGGTCGCGGAGATCCTTCGCGGCGAGAAGTTCCCTCGGGAATGGTACGATGCCGCCCTGGTGCGGATCGCGGATTTCCTCAAGGATCTGAAGGACGGGGCGGGCGAGCCGATCCCTGCCGTCGTGCGGCTGTTCCATGAGTGCGAGGACGACTGGCAGTGGTGGGGGCGGAATTCGGTTTCCGCGGCCGACTACCGCGAGTTCTTCCGCTACACGGTCGACAGGCTGCGTGCGCTCACGGGCGGCGGGGCGAACCTGCTCTTCGCCTATTCGCCGGACCGCTACTGGAAGACGCTCGGCGAACCGTCCTCCGCGGCCGACTTTCTTCACCGATATCCGGGCGACGACGTCGTGGACATCGTCGGGCACGACGACTACTCGCTGGGGCACGGGAAGACATCCGGGGAGTGCGAGAAGGCGCTCGCGGTCTCGATTGGCCAGTTTCGCCGGGTCGGGGCGTTTGCGCACGCCCGTGGCAAGGTGGCGGGGCTCTTCGAGACGGGGGTGAAGAACTCCTGCGACGAAGCCTACGACTACATCTACCGGGCGATGACGGCGCCAGGCGTGCAATACGGCTTCCTCTGCACCTGGGGGGGCGTCTATTCTCGTCCCGGGACCGAGGCGGGCCGTGCCTGCTGGCAGCGCTTCGCCGACCGCCCGTCCGTTCTGACGGTTGAATCAGGCGCCTCCCTGGTCGATTAGCTTCGCCCATTCCCTGTCGCGGGAATGTCGGCATGTGGCGCATGCCGCCCGCGCTCGCGGCGGCCGTTGCGAGGCTGGAAGACGGAATCCGTCCTACCGTGGCGTAACCAGTTCCTGGACTGCCGGCGACGCGGCCGCCGACCATGCCGTGACGGTCCCGGACGTGCGGTCGGGGTTCATTTCCGCGACCTGTTTTGGTACACTGGCCGCATGAAAACGTTTCTGCCAACTCTATGCCTTGCGATGTCGCTGGCCGCCGGCGCCGCGCCCGTCAGGACGGTCTGCACCAACGCGCTCACGACTTCGTGGGGACGGGCGGTGACGCCGGAGAACGCCTGGCGGGAGTATCCGCGTCCGCAGCTCGTGCGCGCGGACTGGACGTCCCTCAACGGGAAGTGGGAGTACGCCGTCACGGGCGTCGCCGCGGACGAGCCGCGGACCTGGGACGGCGAGATCCTCGTGCCGTACCCGATCGAGTCTCCGCTCAGCGGCGTCGGACGGAAGGTCTCCCCCGAGGAGCAGATCTGGTACCGGCGCACTTTCGCGGCGCAGCCGCGAAAGGGGTTCCGCACGATTCTGAACTTCGAACGCGTCGACTTCCGCGCGTCCGTCCTCGTCAACGGCGTCGAGGCGATGGACGTGCCGCACGAGGGCGGCAACGTGCCGTTCTCCTGCGACGTGACGGACCTCGTCCGCGCCGGCGGGAACGAGCTGAAGGTGCTGGTCTGGGACCCGACGGACACGCACCTCGGCGGCACGGGCAAGCAGTCCCTCGAGCTCTGGACCTGCTTCTTCGGGGCCTGCAGCGGCATCTGCGGCGGCGTCTGGCTGGAGACCGTCCCCGAGACGTACCTCGCGGACTACCAGGTGAAGACGGACGTCGACGCGGGCACGGTGACGATTGTCCCCGACGTGAAGGGCGACGCCCGGCATGCGCAGGTGGAGGTCGTGGCCTCGTTCGGCGGCCAGGTGCTCGCGGCGAAGACGGTGCCCGCCGGCGACGCGGCGACGCTGTCGCTGCCGAATCCGGTCCGTCTCTGGAGCTGCGACGAGCCGAACCTCTACGACCTCGCGATCACGGTGAAGTCCGGCGGCCGCGAAGACCGGGCGAGGGGCTATTTCGGCCTGCGCAAGGTCGAGACGAAGCTCGACGCGCGCGGCATCCGCCGCGTCGCGGTGAACGGGACGTTCACCTACCTGCTCGCGACGCTCGACCAGGGCTGGTGGCCGGATGGCCTGCTGACGCCGCCCTCGGAAGACGCCTGCCGCTTCGACGTCGACTTCCACAAGAAGGCCGGCTTCAACGCGATTCGCAAGCACATCAAGATCGAGCCGCGCGCGTTCTACGCCCACTGCGACCGCATCGGCGTGATGGTGCTGCAGGACATCCCGTCCTTCGGCCTCGACAAGGTGCAGGGCGACCTCGTCCACGCGAATGCGCGCTACGGGTTCTACCGCCGCGAGCTCAAGGACTGCGTGGACCTGCTGCGCAACCACCCGTCCATCGTCATGTGGATCCCCTACAACGAGGGCTGGGGACAGCCCTCGGCGGACAAGACGCGCCTGACGAACAAATGGCTGCGCCGCTACGACCCGTCCCGCCTGATCAACGGGCCCTCGGGCTGGAACGACTACGAAGGCGGCTCCGTGCAGCGGTACGCGAACTGGTCCCCTGTCGACGTCGCCGACCCCGAGGTCTACACGGACTGCGTCGACCTCCACCACTACCCCGACCCGCGCATGCACCCCGCCGGCTCCCGCCGCGTCTCCTTCCTCGGCGAATTCGGCGGCATGGGCGTGGCGCTCGAAGGGCATGTCCAGGACCCGAAGGGGCATGCGCGCGCGCTCGTTCCCGAGCGTCCGCCCACGTGGCGCAAGGGGCAGCAGGACCGCTACGCAGATCTGATGAAGCGCCTCCCGGATCTCGCCCGCCAGGGCCTCGGCGGCAGCGTCTACACCGAGGCGATCGACCAGTTCTGGGAGCTCGGCGGCTTCGTCACCTTCGACCGCGCGGTGGTGAAGCTCGACTACGCCTTCCTGCGGAAGATCCACCAGGGCGTGCTCGACGCCGCGCGCGAGGCGGCCGAGACCCCGGCTCCGCCTCCGCCGCCCGGACCCGCCATCCGGTGGGAGGAGCCCCGCAACCTGGTCGGCGGCGAATGGCCGCGCGTGCGCGTGCTCGCCGACGGGCGCCTCGCGTTCACCTATTCGCGGCGCAGCGGGAAGGGCGGCCCCGCGTCGGACTACGTGATGCGCTTCAGTTCGGACGGCGGGCGCACCTGGTCCGCCGAGACGACCGTCATCCGCAGCTTCGAGCGGCCGGACGGTCCGGACGCGAAGATGGCCTACGACGCGGTCAATCCCGAACTCGCGCAGCTGCCGGCGGACCATCCCGTCCATCCGAACCGGCTCGTGGCGACGGCGAACCTTCGTCCCCGGAAGGGGAACGAACGGTGCCCCTCGTCCATCGGCTTCGCCGTGTCGGACGACGCGGGGCGCACCTGGAGCGCCTTGAAACCGCTGCTGCCGGTCGCGGGCGACCCCGGGGTGAAGGGCGGCCGGTCCTGCTGGGAGCCGTTCGTCCAGGCCCTGCCCGACGGCACGCTGCACCTGTACTACTCGGACATCTCGGCCCCTGCCGGGCAGAAGAAGGCGCGCAACGTCTCGTGCTTCGTCTCGAAGGACGGCGGCGACACCTGGGCGGGGCCGACGTTCACGCTGCATCGGGGCGCCCAGTGGGCGGGCATCCCGTCCGCGCTCATCTGGAAGGGCGGCCTCTACCTCGCGCACGAGGCGCATCCCGCGGCGCATCCCGACTGGCCGGTGCGTCCGTTCATCGCCCGGACGTCCGCGGCGGACCCGTGGCGGGCGGCGCCGTCCATTGTCGACCCGCTCGCCGCGCCGCTGGGCGGCGGGGAGTACTGCGGCGCGCCCTATCTGGTCCAGACCGAGAACTACTTCGTCCTCTCGGCCCAGCACGCGGTGCCGAAACCGGGCGAGGATCCGCTCAAGGGGTCGCAGCTGCGCGTCTGGGTGCTGCCGAAGGACAAGGTCGGGCCATCCGGCGACCTGACGGGCTTCACGCCCGTCGCGAACCCGCTTGGCGCGGCGACCCCGATGTGGTGGAACGCGCTCGCGCCGCTCGGCGGAGACGAGGTCCTGGCCTGCTGCCAGCGCGGCGGCGCGCTCTACCTCGTCCGCGGCCGCGTCGTCGTCAACCCGTGAACCGGACCCGGGGGCCGGCGTCCGGCGGCGGTTGCGGGTGAAACGCGATGTGGTATACTATTCCGCCATGCGGAAAATCACCATGCAGTACCGGGTGCCGTACGCGGACACCGACCAGATGGGCGTCGTCTACTACGGCAACTACCTGACCATCTTCGAGCGCGCGCGCAATGAGCTGATGCGCGCGTGCGGCTACACCTACCGCCAGTGCGAGGCCGAGGGCTGGATGCTGCCCGTCGTGCACGCGGAGGTCAACTACCGCCGTCCGGCGCGCTACGACGACCTGCTCGAGGTCTCGGCGTGGTGCCAGTCCCACAAGGGCGTGCGCCTCGAGATCGCCTGCGAGGTGCGGGTGAACGGGGAGCTGCTGGTGGACGGTTTCACGCGCCACTGCTTCGTCTCGACGGAGACGTTCCACCCGATGCCGCCGCCGGAGAAGTTCATCTCCATCCTGGATTCCGAAGCGGATGCCGGGGCGGAGGCCGAATGATCGTCCGCGTCAAGAGCCCCTGTCCGCCGCTGGAATGCCCGTCGATCTACGATCTCTCGCGGCCCCTCGAAGTCGAGGTCGGCTGCGGGCGCGGCCGCTTCCTCACGGGCCGCGCGGCGCGCAATCCCGACTGCGAGTTCCTCGGCATCGAGCGCATGCTCGAGCGCGTGCACGTGTTCGACGGGAAGTGCCGGCGCCTGGGCCTGGCGAACGCGCACGTCGTCCGCAACGAGGCGCTCTACACCTTCCACTACCTGCTGCCCGAGCACCACGCGCGCACGGTGTACGTCTTCTTCCCCGACCCCTGGCCGAAGAAGAAGCACCATTCGCACCGCCTGTTCGGCCCGCTCTTCCTCAACGCGCTCTGGAAGCGCCTGGAGGTCGGCGGCCGCCTGGAGTTCGCGACGGACCACGAGGAGTACTTCCACACGGTCGAGGAGCACTTCGCGGGCGATGCCCGCTTCGCGCGCGTCGAGCCGATGGTCCGCGGCCCCGAGGAGTGGACCGAGTTCGAGACGCTGTTCCGCGGACAGGGCCTGCCCATCCACGCGGCGGCCTGGAAGTCGCTGCCGGTGGCGGACGAACGGCCGCTCGCGCCGCTGACGGTCGCGCCCGAGGACGAGCCGCGCGAGGGCATCGTGCGCCGCGTGAGCCGCGGAAAGGAATGGAGAGAGGAGCAGCGGTATGCTGACTGTGACGAAGAGCGTCAAGTTTGACGCGGCGCATGTGCTGACCAACCACCAGGGCCTCTGCAAGAACCTGCACGGCCACACGTACCGCGTGGAGGCGAGCGTGACGCAGGCGCCGGGCGACGAGTCCGACATGGTGATCGACTTCAAGGACCTCAAGCGCACGTGCGAGGAGGTCATCCTCTCCCGCTTCGACCACGCGTTCATCTACGACAGCTCCTCCGCGGGCGAAAGCGAGATCGCGGCGGTCGTGGTCAAGAACGGCATGCGCGCGGTGGCGATTCCGTTCCGTTCGACGGCGGAGAACCTCGCCCGCCACTTCTTCGGCGAGCTGAAGGCCCGGATCCCCGGCCTCTGCCGCGTCCGGGTGTGGGAGACGCCGGATTCCTGCGCGGAGTACGCGGAATGAGCGGGCGCTTCAGGCTGCACGCGATCTTCTCCTCGCTCCAGGGGGAAGGGCGCAACGTGGGGCGCCCCGCGACGTTCATCCGCTTCTCGACCTGCAATCTCGCCTGTTCCTGGTGCGACACGCACAAGCGCGAGAAGATGCAGCTCTCCTCCGCGGAGATCCTCAAGGAGGTCCAGCGGCTCGGCAACCGCAGCGTGATCGTGACGGGCGGTGAACCGACGATCCAGCCCGACATCGACGAGATGCTCCTCACCCTGCGCGCCGCGGGCTGCTGGATCGCCCTCGAGACGAACGGCGTGGTCGCGCCCACGCGTCCCGACCTCTACGACTACATCGCGGTCTCGCCGAAGCCGCAGTACCTCTCGCGCTACCAGGAGTCGCTGATGCTGCACCGGGCGGACGAGATGCGCATCGTCGCGACGACGGACGAGATCGTGGCGTTCTGCCGCACGATGCGCGGCCGGATCCAGGCGGACAACTACTACATCTCCCCGCTGGAGGAGTCCGGCCGCATCCACTACCGCCGGGCGCTGAACCTGCTCGTGAAGCTGAACAAGACCTCGCCGGACCTCATGCCGCCCTGGTCGCTTTCGATCCAGATGCACAAGGTCATCGGCATCCGCTGACGCCGTCCCGCGGCGCCCCGTGGGGGGCGGTGGGGGACCGGTGGGGCCCCCGTGGGGGGCGGTGGGGAATTCCGCCGCCTGGGCGCGTGCTCCGGGGCGCCGGGCCTGAAAAAACAAGACCTCCGACAAAAATGGCAATATCGCCGAAACGCATTGCGTTTCGGCGATATTTCTGTTTGGTTCACCGGTTCACCGAGCTGACATTCCCAATTTTTTTCAAATTCGCATTGACTTGCGGTGGGGGGAAATGTTTAAATGTGTCAGCGAATGTCAGAACAGGTCACCCAGATTGCCGAGAGAGCGAGAAAGCGCCCCACCGCGTTGATGGGGGTGCATACCCGCAATCTCGACCCGAAGAAACGCCTGACCGTGCCCAGCATGTGGCGCGAGGCGCTGGGGGGCGACTATGTCTACGTGATGAAGGACCCGAATCTCCACTGCCTGCGCCTGATCCCGCCGCGGATCATGGACGCCCGCATCGAGGAGCTTGAACGCATCAGCCTGGTCGACGCGAACGCGAACGACCAGCTCGAGTACATCGGCGCGAACTCCGACGCGCTCGAGTTCGACGTGCAGGGACGTATCCGCATCAACGACGAGATGCTGGCGTTCGCGGGGTTGAAGGGCGCGGTGGAGCTGCGCGGCGGCATCCGGTCGGCGACGATCCGGGCGGTCGGCGCGGCGCCGGCCGCGGAAACGGACGTGGCGGCGCTGCGCGACGCGATGGTCCAGATGCATTTCTAAGGGGGCGGGCAGATGCAGAAACACATACCCGTCCTCCTCGAACCGACTGTCGACGCGCTGGCCGTCAAGCCCGGCGGCGTCTATGTCGACGGCACGCTGGGCCGTGCGGGCCATGCCGGCGAGGTCCTTGCCCGCGCAGGCGCGGGCGCGACGCTGGTCGGCATCGACCGCGACCCGCAGGCGCTGGCGGAGAGCACGGAGCGGCTGTCCCGCTTCGCGGATGCGAAGGTGTTTCTTGTGCATGGACGGCACGGTGACCTGGCCGGGCTCGTCCGCGGGAAAGGCATTGGTGAAGTCGATGGGATTGTTCTTGATCTGGGCGTTTCAAGCCCTCAGCTCGACGAGGCGGGGCGCGGGTTCAGCTTCCGCGCCGACGGACCTCTTGACATGCGGATGGACCAGACACGGGGCCTGACGGCCGCCGACCTGGTCGCCTCGCGCAGCGAGGAGGAGCTGACGGACATTTTCCGCCGTCTGGGCGAGGAGCCCAGCGCGCGGCGCATCGCCCGCGCCATCGTGCGCGCGCGGGAGCGGTCCCCGCTGGCGACGACGTCCCAGCTGGCGGACCTGGTGGAGCAGACGGTCGGGCGCCGCGGGGCGCACCATCCGGCGACGCGCGTCTTCCAGGCGCTGCGGATGGAGGTGAACGACGAGATGGGCGAGCTGGAACGGGCGCTCGAAGGGGGGCTGGGACTGCTGAAGTCCGGCGGCCGCTTCGCGGTGATCACGTTCGAGAGCCTGACGGACCGGGTCGTGAAGAGATTCTTCGCCGCGCATGCGGGGAAGATGGTTTCGCTCCAGCAGGGCGGGGAGCGGTGGGAGGGCGAGCTCCCGCGTGTCCGCCTGGTGACGCGGCGCGCGGTCACCGCGACGGACGAGGAACTGGCTTTGAATCCAAGGTCGCGGAGCGCCAAGCTCCGCACGGTAGAAAGGATCTGACATGCGGCGCAACAGGAAAATCAAGAAGGACAGCATCTTCAGGACCGGGTCCATGAGCTTCGCCGGCTTGGCGGTGACCGTCTTCGTCATGCTGATGGTCTACTGGACGATGGCCTCGAACTGCTCGTCGATCTCCCGCGATATCGGCAATCTGGAGAAGAAGCTCAAGGCGTGCGAGGACGAGTGCGAACGCGAGGCGGCTCGCTGGTCCAAGATGAAGACCCGCGATCAGCTGGACGAGAAGCTCAGCCGCTTCGGGATCCAGATGGGGTACCCGCGTCCCGACCAGGTGGTGAAGATGACCCTGGACGGCATTCCCGCGCCGAAGCAGCTTTCCGTGGCGCGTCTGCGGGCGCGCAACCAGTCGAACGAGTCCGTTGCGATGCTGTCGGCGCCCATGGCTCCGAAGACCGCCGCCCGCCCGGCGCTTCCCTCCTCCGCCACGTCCGCGCTGAAGATCCGCCGCAAGGTTCGTCGCTGAAGGAGGTCCTTTGGATTCCTGGAACGAGCGACTGCGCTTCGGCGTGCCGGTTTTAGTGTTGGGGCTGGGCGTGGTGCGTGTCGCCGTGGCCCTCGTGCGTCTCCACCTGGGACTCACGGAGAAGCAGCCGAAGACGCCCGCGTACGAATTCTCGCGCACGACGTTGGGCCAGCGCGGCACGATCTACTCGTCCGGCGGGCAGCCCTACGCCAAGTCGTCCACGGTGTGGGAGTACCGTCTGGACGCGCTGCGCGCGACGCGCGATCCAATCCAGGACAGCAAGCCGATCAGCGCGAAGCAGCGCCGGACGAACATGGAGCTGGTCTCCCGCGCCCTCGGGATTCCGCTCGTCAAGGTGATGGACGCCTATGCGCGGACGAAGAAACGCTACCAGCTGCTGGCCGTGAGCGACAGCCAGGAGGTGCACGACCTGATCGCGACGAACCACCTCAGCGAAATCAAGATCACCGGCAAGCAGAAGCGCCTCTATCCGCAGGGACGCCAGCTTTCGCATGTCGTCGGCTTCGTGAACCACGATCCCGCGAACACCGTGGGAGGGGCCGGCATCGAGCAGCGCTACGAGAAGTATCTCAAGGGCATGCCGGGGCAGATCCACGGCGAGAAGGACGCCTCCGGACGCGAAAGGCGCGAGTACCGCGATGTCGACGTCGATGCGGTCCCGGGCTGCGATATCTACCTCACGATCGACCACAACATCCAGTACGAGGTGGAGAAGGCCCTGCGCGAGGGCCTGGAGCGCCACCGCGCCAAGGCCGTCTGGGCGATCGTCCTCTCGGTGAAGACGGGTGCCGTGCTGGCGATGGCCTCCATCCCCGACTACGAGCCCGTGAACTTCAACGATGTCAAGGATGATCTCAGGAAGAACCTGGCAATCTCGGTGAACTATGAACCCGGAAGCGTCATGAAGGTCATCACGGCCTGCGCCGTGCTCAACGAGGGGCGCCACGGTCCCGAGTCGCGCATCAACACGGCGTGGAAAGACCCCAACTACTACAGGTTGCCGACCGACCTGGGCCACAAGTGGGAGGAGACGATGACCGTGCGCGAGGCGGTCGTGCACTCCTCCAACATCGTCTTCGGGAAACTGGGCTACGACCTCGGTCCCACGCTGCTGGCCTCGTACATGTCCGCGTTCGGACTGGGCAAACTGACCGGCATCGAGCTTCCGGGCGAGGAACGGGGCATCCTGCCCAATCCGAAGGACTGGGATCAGCTGAAGTGGTCGCGCGCCCCGATCGGGCAGGGCGTCTCCGTGACGGCCATCCAGATGGCGGCGGCCTACGCGGCCATCGGCAACGGCGGCACGCTCCTGCGCCCGTACATCGTCGACCGGATCGTCCAGGCGGACGGCACCGTCGTCTTCCAGCACAAGCCGGAGGTGGTCGGCCAGCCGGTCACGCCGTCCGTCGCGCGCAACGTGCTGGACATGATGGTCGGCGTGACGCAGAAGGGCGGCACGGCCCGCCGCGCCGCGGTGCGCGGGTATTCGGTGGCGGGCAAGACGGGCACGGCGCAGATCCCGGCAAAAGGCACCTACTCGAACAACGACTACAATGCGTCCTTCATCGGCGTGGTCCCCGCGTCGAACCCCGAGATCGTCGTGCTTGTGACATACCACCACCCGTTCTACTGCCGGACGAAGAAAACGTCCGAGGCCATGGGCGTTCCGATCTACAACCACCAGGGCGGCCTCTGCGCCGCGCCGACCTTCCGGGACATCGCGTCCGTTGTCCTGCGCTACCTCCAGGTCGCGCCGGACCTCCCCGACGAGGTTCCCGACGAGTTCCCCGACGAGGACGAGGAGGAGGATCGCTGAGATGCGCATCTATGGCATCACCGGGACGAACGGGAAGACGACGACGACGTGGATCCTGCGCGAGTTCCTCGGCGGGGGCGGGCTCGTCACCACGGTCGAGGTGGACACCGGCACGCGGCGCTTCTCCTCCGGCTACACCACGCCGCCGCTGAAGGCCTTGAAGGAGATCTTCGCGGAGATGGAGGCGAACGGCCTCCGGGACTGCGTGATGGAGGTGTCGAGCCACGCGATTCACCAGCGGCGCACGGGCGACACCGTCTTCGCGGGGTGCGGGTTCACGAACCTCACCGAGGACCATCTCGACTACCACAAGACGATGGAGGCCTACTTCGAGGCGAAGTCCCTCCTGTTCACGCGGCTCGCCGCGTCCAATCCCGGCGCGCCGGCCGCGATCTGCGTCGACGGCCCCTACGGCCGTCGCCTGTTCGAGATGTGCCGAGCGCTCCCGCTGCGGACGATCCCCTGCGGCTTCGACGCGCCGCCGCCGTTCAACGCGTCCTTCTTCGATCCCGCGGACTGCCCGCTGGTCGGGCGCTACAACGTGCAGAACGTGCTGCTGGCGGCGGCGCTTGCACATGGCGCGGGCGTCCCCCTGGACGCCATCCGCGCGAAGATCCCGACCCTGACGCCCCGGTGGGGCCGTCTCGAGCGGGTCTCCACGCAGTCCGCGGCGGAGGTCTTCGTGGACTACGCGCACACCGACGACGCGCTGGCGAACGTGCTGTCCACGGTGAAGGCGTTCGCGAAGGGGAAGGTCTGGGCTGTCTTCGGGGCGGGTGGCGACCGCGACCGCGCCAAGCGGCCGCTCATGGGCGCCGCGGCCGCGCGCTGCGCGGACCGGCTGGTCGTCACGAGCGACAATCCGCGCAGCGAGGACCCGGCCTCGATCATCGCGCAGATCGTCGCGGGCATCCCCGCGGGGACCGACGTGCAGGTGGAGCCGGACCGCCGCCGGGCGATCTTCCTCGCCCTGGGGCAGGCCGCGCCGGGCGACGTGGTCGTCGTCTGCGGCAAGGGGCACGAGACCACGCAGACGATCGGCGACCAGGTCGTCCATTTCGACGACCGCGAGACCTGTGCGGCGTACGCGCCCGGGGCGTAGGAGGGCGGTGGATGCGTTTTGCGGTGCAGAGCGTCCTTTCAAGCGCGGCCCTGGCCGCGGCGCTGTTGCTGTGCGGTTGCCAGACGACGCCGTGGGTTCGCGGCACCGTGGCCGACGGCCGTCCGAAGCTGTCGCGGAAATTCCCGCTGGACGTCGCCTTCTTCGTCGACAGGACGGAACGGCGCGTGAAGGCCGCCTTTGAGGAGGCCCTCCGGGCGCGCGGTTTCACCGTGGTGGACAAGGAGGAGGCGTGCGACGTCGTCGTCCGGGCCAGGGTCTCGTCCTGGGAAGTCAACGACGCGGGATTCGCCGGATTCGGTCCGCGGGACGACATGGAGCTTTCCATCTCGCTCGTCGACCGCCGTCATCGACGGATCCTGGCACGCGCGAACGTCTCGGTCCGCTCCGATTTCCGAATCATCTCGAAATACGTGGAGACCCTCTGATGACGGCTGCAGGATTCCGTTTCGAACAGGTTGCCGTCTGGCGGGCCTCGGCCGAGGCGCCGCGGCCGGACGTGTCCTTCGTGCCCCCGTTGGAGCGGCGCCGCCTGACGGGCGTCGAACGCGCCGCCCTGTCCGTGGCGTGGCGTGTGAAGGCCGAAGGGGAGGCCCCGGTCGTCTTCGCGTCCCGCTGGGGCGAGATCGGCGTCACCGCGAAGCTGATGCGCCAGTTCCACGAGGACCGCGAGATGTCCCCCGCGGGCTTCTCCGCCTCCGTCCACAACGCGGCCCCCGGCGCGTTTTCACTTCTGACTCGCAACCACGCGCCCTACACGGCCGTCGCCGCGCGGGACCGTTCCCTGGAATGCGGCCTGCTCGAGGCCCTTGCGCTGCGTCGGAAGGCCGTGTTCGTCTATGCGGAGGAGGCGACGCCCGAACTCTACGCGCCGACCTTCGACGACCTGCAGGCCGGCTGTGCGGTGGCGGTGCGGCTGGCGCCGGCGGACGGCGGCTCCCCCTCGCGCACCGGGGACCGGTGCGCCCCCGGAACCGGCGGGGCCGTGCGCGCCGTCTTCCGGCATGCGGACCTGCCGGCGGCGTCCTTCGACGCGTTCGTGGACTTCCTGGAAGGGCGCGCGCCCGTGTTCGCGACGGCGGACTTCGAACTGGCGCGGGGGTGAGATGCGTCTGCTGCGCAGTCTCCTCGCCGCCGTCTTCTTCGTCCTCTACGGCCTGGGCGGCCTGGTCATCGGCGGGCTGCTCTTCCCGCCGCTGTCGCTGCTGGGGCGCAGGCGGGCGATGCGGGCGCTCGTGCGGGCGAGCTGGCGGCTCTTCGTGTGGGGCGGACGGGTGACGGGTCTGTTCCGCGTGCGGATTTCGCCCGAGGACCGGCGCCGGCTGGCGTCCGCGCGCGGCGTCGTGGTCGTCGCGAACCACGTCTCGCTCATCGACATCGTCGTCCTCATGTCCATCCTGCCCGACGCGACGGCGGTCGCAAAGGCCGCCGCGCGGTCGAATTTCTTCTACTCGCTGATCGTTCGCGGCGTCTTCCTCGTGAACGACGATCCCGTCGGCGTGCTGGGCGACGCGAAGGCGCTGCTCGTGGCCGGAACCTCCCTCGTCGTCTTCCCGGAGGGGACGCGGGTTCCTGCCGATGCGCCCGGGCGCAAGCTCCGGCGCGGCGCGGCCCAGATCGCGCTGCACGCGGGCGTACCGCTGCTGCCTGTCTTCATCGAGGTCGAGCCGCCGGTGCTCGCGAAGGGCCAGCCCTGGTTCGATGTCGCGGACCGCACGATCTCCTGGACGCTCCGCCTGCGCGAGGAGATCCCCGTCTCCCCCGCGGCCGGCTCGGGCACGCATGCCGCGGCCGTCTCGCTCACCCAGGCCATTTATGATAGACTATGGCCATGAGGATCCTCGGTTTCCTGCTTGCGGCCCTGTTCCTGGCCGGATGTTCCACGACGACCCTGCGTGCGCGCCCGCAGACGGTGCGCGCCGCCGGCGCGGAGCTTGACGCGACGCCGCTCGTCGAGGCCCTGCTGGACTGGAAGGGGACGCGCGTGCAGGCCGTGAATGGAGCCTGGCGCGACCGCGCGTTTCAGGCCCAGTGCGTGATGAAGGGCGACGGTTCGAAGCTCCGGGTCGTCTTCCTCGCGCCCCAGCTGCGCCTGGTCACGATCACCGTCACGCGGCCGCACGCCGTCCAGTGCGAACGCGCGCCGCAGATTCCGGATTCCTTCGAGCCCGAATACGCGCTGGCCGACCTGGCCTACGTGAACCTCGATACGCCGACGCTGCGGCGCG
Source organism: Kiritimatiellia bacterium (assembly GCA_016302985.1). GTDB lineage: Bacteria > Verrucomicrobiota > Kiritimatiellia > RFP12 > UBA1067 > RUG572. The sequence continues at coordinate 17,735 of JAEDMN010000002.1, forward strand.
TCCTCGCGCCGGCTCTCCGCGTGGAGGAACGGGGGGACCTGCGCCGCATCCTCACCGCAGGCGGGGAACCGGTGGCGGAGGTCGTCCGTCCGGCGACGGGCGACTGGACGTTCCGCAATCTGGAGCACGGCTACACCTACACCCTGAAGACGATTGGGAACTGACGATGGCGGAGCTGGCGAACCTGAGAATCGAGGCCGTGTGCGGCTGCGTGCCGGCGAATGTGGTCGACAACCTGGAGATGTGCACGGCCCTGGTCGGCGCGCCCAGGGCCGCGGCGATCGTCAAGTCGACGGGATTCCCTTTCCGCCGTGTGCTGACGCCGGGGCGGACCGTGTTCGACCTCCTGCTGCCCGTCGCCCGGCAGGTGCTCGCGGGCGTGGATCCGGCCACCGTCGGCGGCGTGGTCGCGGTCAGCTTTTCCTCGCCCTCCCGCTTCCCGGCGCTGTCCGTCAGACTGCAGCATGTGCTCGGTCTGCCCGCGGACGTCGCGGCGCTCGACCTGCAGCTGGCGTGCGCCGGCTGGCCCTACGGGCTCTTCGTCGCGGGGCAGCTCGCCGCCGCGACGGGGCGCCGCGTGTTGCTCGTGGACGGGGACGCGCAGTCTGCGCACGTGGACGTGGCGGATGTCAACACGCTCGCGGTCATGTCCGACGCCGCGGCCGCGACGCTCGTCTCCGCCACGGGCGGGGCCCCCGCGCGCTTCGCCTTCCTGACGGATGGCGCCGGCGGGGACGTCCTCTCCTGCGGTCCCGACGGAAAGATCCGCATGGACGGCTTCGGGGTCTTCCGCTTCGTGGCGGGGCCCGTGACGGGCTTCCTCGGAAACTTCCTGAAGACGCTGCCGTCCGTGCCGGACCTCTTCGCACCCCACCAGGCGAACATGTACATGGTGCGTCAGATGGCGAAGTCGCTCGGGCTTGCCGACAGGCTGGTGACGAGCGGCGAACGCTTCGGGAATCCCGGTTCGTGCTCCGTCGGCCTCACGCTCGCCGCGAACGGAGGTTCCGGCCGGGCGCTGCTCGCGGGGTTCGGCGCGGGCCTCGCGGCGTCCGCCGCCTGGGTCGAGCTGCCGCCGGACTGCCGTCGCGGCGTGCTGGAAATTTAAGGAAAAGCAGATGGACAAGAAACTTGAAGACTACGTGATTTCGATCCCGGACTTCCCGAAGCCCGGCATCCTGTTCCGCGACGTGACGGGCGTGATCGGGGACCCCGTCGGATTCCGCCTCGCCGTCGACGCGCTCTGCCGGCGCCTGGAGGGCGTGGCGTTCGACCTCGTCGCCGGCATGGAGTCCCGCGGCTTCATCTTCGGCGCGCCCGTGGCCTGCCGGCTCGGGAAGGGCTTCCTGCCCGTGCGCAAGCCGGGGAAGCTGCCCCGCGCGACCGTCTCCGAAAGCTACGCGCTCGAGTACGGCACCGCCACGCTCGAGATCCACCGGGATGACATCCGGCCCGGACAGAAGGTCGTGCTCGTGGACGACCTGCTGGCGACCGGCGGAACCGCCGCGGCCGCGGCGCGCCTGGTCGAACGCCTGGGCGGCACCGTCGTGAAGGTCCTCACGCTCATCGAGCTCGTCGATCTCGGCGGGCGCGCGCGTCTTTCCCACTACCCCGTCGACTCCGTCGTCGGCTTCCCCGGACATTGATTGCCATGACTGTCACGCTGAAGATCGAGAAGAACGTGTATGGCGGGGACGGCCTCGGCCGTCTCGGCGACGGACGCGTGTGCTTCGTCCCCGGCGCCTTCGCGGGCGAGACCGTGAAGGTCGAGCTGGTCGAACAGAAGAAGAAGTTCGTGAAGGCGCGCCTGGTCGGGATCGAAAGCGCCTCGCCCGACCGCGTCGAGCCGGGACCGACCGTGCCCGGCATGGTGTACGCGGGCGTCGCGTACCCGGCCGAGGTCCGCATGAAGCAGGATCAGCTCGAGAACTTCCTCCGGAAGGTCTCGAAGACCGTGCTGCCGCTGGACGTCGTGCCGGCGCCCCGTCCCCAGAACTACCGCAACAAGGTGGTCTACCATACTGAACGGCGGGACGGCCGCTGGGTGCTCGGCTACCGCACGGAGCCCGAGCACCGCGTGGTCGACGTGCTCCAGGACCCGCTCGCCTGTCCGGAGATCAACGCGGAGCTCCCCGCGATCCGCGCGAGCGTCTTCGCTCTGCTGACGCAGGGGCCCCGTGCGGTGCGCCAGAGCGCGAAGAGCGCGGAGAACGTGACGGTCCGCTGGACGGCGATCGACGGCGTCAAGTGGTGGATGGGCGACGCGCCGCAGGGCGTCGAGCTGCACGAGACGACGGACGGGCGCCGCTTCCGCGTGTCGGCGGACGGCTTCTACCAGGTCAACCCGGTCGTCGGGGACATGCTGGTGAAGGCCGTGCGCGAGGCGTACGCGGACGGCGCGGCCGAGGCCGCGCATCTCCTTGACCTGTACTGCGGCGTGGGCGTGTTCGGCCTCTGCTGCCTCGCGGGCGGCGCGGCGCCGGACGGCGTGGAGCGCCGGCTGGTCGGCATCGAGTCCGGCCGGTCCGCCGTCGCGAGTGCGAAGCGCAACGCCGAGGCGATGGGCGTGAAGGGCAACTTCTTCTGCGAACGCGTCGGCGCGAGCCTGAGCCGCATCAAGGTCGGTCCGCACCACACGGTGATCGTCGACCCGCCGCGCGGCGGGATGGAGCCGAACGTCCCCGGCTGGCTCGCGAACCGGCCGGCGAAGCGGCTCTTCTACGTGAGCTGCGACCCGGCGACGCTCGTGCGCGACCTGACGACGCTCGTCAGGACGTACGAGATCAAGCGCGTGAAGCTCTTCGACATGTTCCCGCGGACGGCGCGCTTCGAGACGTTCGTCCAGCTGGAACGCCGCGCGGCGGCCCGTCAGGCCTGACGCGGCTTCCGTTCGGCCGTCGGCGGCTCCTGCTCCGGCTTCCGGTGAAGCTGCAGGCGGACCTTGGCGGCCATTTTCGGCCCCGCCGATGCGGGCTCGGCCGGCTCCGGTGCGGGCTCCGCGCCCGCCACGCCGGGGAGGCGGTAGCGGTCCGCCACGGCGCCGTTTCCGCCGTTCCACGCCGCGCGGGGTGCCGTCGCCGCATCAGGGGCGCCGTCGTCCCACTCGGTCGCCCCGGCTGCGGGCGCGGTGCGCAGGCGGCGGCGGATCCAGAGGACGAGCGTGAGGAGGGCGGCCGTCGCGACTGCGACGACGAGGCCCTGGACGTCCTGGAAATGCTGGACCTGCTCGGGGGACAGGCCCTGCGCGTCGGCACCCATCAGGTGCGGCACGCCGCGGACGACGGCCACGGCGGCCTGGTTGAGGGCATCCCGGAAGAAGTGGCTCGCCATGTAGGCCGTCAGCGCGCACTGGCCGAAAAGCGTGAAGAGCCCGAGGCCGGCGCGGAACTTCGCGATGTCCGCGACCACGTAGAGCGATGCGAGGAGGAGCGTGCTCCAGCCCATCGCCTGGCAGGTGAAGCTCGCGGTGTAGATGTGCTTGATCGGCGGGACGACCGGGACGAGCGCCCAGCCAAGCCCGAGGAGGACCGCGCCGGCGAGGAAGAGGACGAGGGCCTTGCGACGGGGCTCCCAGGCGCCGCGCAGGATTTCCGCGCACTGCGCGCCGCAGAGCGTCATCGCGCCGAACATGAGGCTCGTCAGCCACCAGGTGTAGTGGAACTTGCTCGAACCGGCGACGGTTTCGGCGGTCAGTCCGGCGATGCCCCGCGCAATCTCGCTGGACGGCGGCAGAAGGGCGGCCAGCACCTTCTTCTCGACGATGAAGGCGAAGTTGCCCGTGGTCGAGTAGTCGCCGAGGAAGTGGAGAAGCGCGCCGTAGACCGCCGCGAGGAGGACGGGGGCGAGGATTCGGACGGCGCGGACGGGAATCGCGAAGACGACGGCCGCGACGAGGTAGCCGGCGGCGATTGACTGGAGGGTGTTGCTATAGGGGTAGATTCGGTTCACGTCGAGCGTGGCGAGGTCGCCCTGGACGAGGAGTCCGCAGAACCAGAGGAAGGCGACGCGCAGGGCGACGTGCTTCCAGTAGGACGCCGTGGGCCTCCCCGCCTCCATGCGCTTCGACAGGGCGAAGGGGACGGCTGCGCCGCACATGAAGATGAAGAGCGGCATGATGATGTCCCAGAGCGTGAACCCGCCCCACGGGTGCTTGAACTGCCGCGTCACGGCTTGCGAGAACGGCGTCAGGCGGTGAAGGGCCCAGAAGAGGGGGCCGACGACCGTCAAAAGGAACATGTCGAGCCCGCGCAGGAGGTCGAGCGAAAAGAGCCTTCCGTTGTTTTTCATATCCCCATTCTAGCACATCCGCACGGTTATGTGTGATATACTAGGCCAAATGCACGATGGGGGTTCCAGATGAAGATTACAGCTGCCGCATGTTTCGCGCTCCTCTCCGGCCTGTCCGTCGCCGGTGGGGGGGACGCCACGGTCCAGACGCCCTGGTTCGACGAGACCTACACGTCGTTCAAGGTCGAACGCGCCGACAAGTGGGTGACGGACGCAGGCGCCTGGCGCAGGAGCGCGACCGACCAGACCGTCTTCTCGAACCAGGTCATGCACCTCGACACGCGCGGGAACGACTTCCTGCTCGAGCCGGGCCCCTACAGGACGAGCACGAAGAACCAGGCCGTCGCGGTGACGAGCCGCATGACGTTCGTCGCCTGCCGCGACGGCGAGGAGTGGAGCTACACGAACGCCACGCCGCACGCCGCGATCGCGATGCGCTACGTCGCCGAAACGGACTCCCTGACGTTCATCGGCTGGAAGGCGACGCGCGACGGCAGCGTGATCAAGGGCCGCTGGCTCGACCTCTCCGCGCCCGGCGTGACGCCCGTCGAGAACACGTACTACGACGTGACGATCGACAGCGACTACTCGTGCATCCCCACGCGCGTGCGCTATTCCGTGAACGGCCAGGTGCTGGCGTCCGCGGACGGCGAGACGTGGTTCTCCTCCCGAGGCGGCTCGCTCGACCCGTCCCAGGCGACGAAGCAGAACAAGTGCGCGAAGTACGTCGGTTTCCGCGGGCGGGGCGAAGTCGGCCGCGTGACGGGCGTCCAGACCGCGGCCCGAGCGGCCCGTGCGACGGTCGCGTTCAACGCGCTGTCGCGCCCGCGTCCCGGCAGCGTCGCCACCTTCTCCGTCTCCACGAACGACGGACAGGCGTTGACGGGCGACCTGAGCTATTCCTGGTACCTGGTCGACGCGGCCGGCATGCGTCAGCCCGCGAAGGCGGGCGAGACGGGCGCCTCCTACACGCTCGCGGCGGACGACTTCGGGCACTGGGTCGCGGTGGACGTCGCGGACGCGAACGGCTATGCCGGCACGGGGCGCTTCTGGTTCAGCAATCTGCCCGTGGTCTACATGGACGTCGGCACGGCGGACGGCTACGAGATGTCGGACGACGGGACGGCGCAGCTCAACACGACCTACTTCTGGGCCGACGAGGGCGACAACTTCACGGCGCTCAAGGTCGAGGCGGGGGCGGATCTCGCCCCAATCCGCGAGCAGTACGGCAATCTCTTCGTCGAGAAGACGGTCATGACCTGGCCCTCCAGCAAGAAGGAGACCCATGCCGGCAAGATCACGATCCTCGGCAACGGAGAGTATCCCGACCAGGTCTCCAACATGGACTTCACGATCCACGTGCGCGGCAACTCGACCGCCGGCGCGGACAAGAAACCCTACAAGATCAAGCTCGGCAAGAAGACGGACCTCTTCGGCCTCGGCGACGGCGTCAAGAACAAGCACTGGGTGCTGCTCGCGAACTGCTTCGACGAGTCGCTCATGCGCAACAAGCTCAGCTACGACCTCTCCGGGGTGCTGGGCGCGCCCGTCTGGATGAAGAGCGAGTGGGTGGACGTCGTGATGAACGGCCAGTACGTCGGCAACTACCAGCTCTGCCAGCACATCCGCGTCGGCGAGGACCGCATCCCGATCTACGAATGGGACGGCGGCAAGGTCGCCGAGAACGCGGCGGCCGTCTACTCCTGGCTCACGGCGGACGACGAGGCGGCCATCGACGCGCTGCTCGAGACGAACTGCACGTGGATCACCTCCGGCCGGTTCTCCTACGGTGGCACGAACTTCGTCATCTCCGCGAACAAGAAGGTCAAGGACACGCCGACGTTCGACAAGGACGGCAGCGCCCTCGTCTACTGGAAGGAATGGAACGGGGGCGTCGCGACGGGCGGCTACGTGTTCGAAATCGACCAGAAGAAGGTGAAGGGGGGCAGTTCGCCCGCGCCGTCGAACTTCATCCAGAACAACAAGGGCGCGGCCGGCACGCTCCAGCTGAACGTCGCGATGAACACGCCCGAGTACGGCTTCACCAACCCGGCGATCAGCAACTTCGTGTGGGACGCCTGGTGGAACCTCGGCCAGGCCTGGATGTCCGGCACGGGCTGCAATGCGGACGGCGTGCACTATTCCGAACTCGCGGACGTCGACTCGATGGTCGCCTACTGGCTCTCGCAGTACCTGCCCGGCAACGACGACGCCGCGGCCTACAGTCGCTACGCCTACATGGACGTCGGCGGGAAGATGGTCTTCGCCCCGGCCTGGGACTTCGACTACGGCCTCGGCTCGCTGCAGATCCGCATTCGCTCCGCCGCGACGACGAACGTCGACGGCCGTGTGACCTACGCGCCCATCCAGCCGGAGAAGTGGATCCCCGGCGGCGGCAGCGCCAACTTCATGGCGACCTGGACGCAGGACCCCTATTTCGTCTTCCGGCTGCGCGAGAAGTACCTCGCAATACGCGGCTATCTGGCCGACATGGTGAAGGACGGCGGTCTGATCGACTCGTACATCGAGAAGCTCGGACCCTCGGCCCGCGCGAACGACCTGCGCTGGAACAACCGCATCGGCTTCTTCGGCGACGCGAACGAGCCCGGCGACGTGGCGGTGCTCCGCGAATTCCTGACGCGCCGCTTCGCCTGGTTCGACCAGAAGTTCGCGACGGTCGGCATCGCGGTCTCCAATGTCTCGCAGTGCACGTACGCCTTCACGAAGCTGCACTACGCCCGCAGCGCGGAGCTCCTGCCCGCCTTCGCCGACGCGGAGCCGAACGCCGCGTCCGTCGAGACAGACGTCGTCGATGTCGGCACGAAGCTTGCGCGCGCGCCCGTCGCCGTGTCCGTCGCCGTGCCGGCGTCCGACGCGAAGTCGCTGGACGTCCACGTCAACGGAATCTTCCGCGGCTCCACGCCCGTTTCGTCCGGATCTGCGCGGATCTACCTATCCCCCGACGCCCTCGAGACGGGGAGGACGAACCTCGTCGCGTTCAGTGCGAAGAAGGCGGACGGCACGGTCGTGCTGCGCAACGTCGCGCTGCTCGCGTGCACGACGCCCGACCGTCTCGCGGAGGCGGATGGGGGCCACGGAGTCGAGATCGCCTGGCTGGCGGACGTCTGGGCGGACTTCAAGGCCGCCAACCCCAAGACGGAGCTCGTCGCGCCGGTCTCGTACGAGGACTACCTCGCCTTTGCGACGGGTCCCTCCCCGTACGGCAAGTCCGCGCCGCTCTTCTACGACTACCTGGCCGGCACGTCGCCCGCCGATCCGGAGGACAGTCTGCGCGTCCACATCGCGATGCAGGCGGACGGAACGCCCGTCGTCTCGTGGACGCCGGACACGCCCGCGCTTCGCGCGACGCGCGCCTACGCGCTCTGGGGCGCGCCCGGTCTGGACTCGGCCCGGTGGGCCCGCACCGACGCGCAGCGGCCCGACGCGGCTTTCTGCGCCACCAACCGTTTCTTCCGGATCAGCGTCGGGCTGCCGGCGGCCCGGTGATCCAATCCATTCAAAGCGAAAGGTTTCTGACATGTCGATGGAAATGCTCGTGAAGACGGCCGAATGCCTGCGGAAGCGCGGGTTCGGCGCCGTGTGCTGCGCGACGGCCGCGGAGGCCGCGGACTACGTGATGAAGGAGGCCGCGTCCGCCGCGACGATCGGCCAGGGCGGCAGCGTGACGCTGAAGCAGCTGGGCCTGCCGGAGAAGCTCGCGGCCGTCGGCAAGACGCCGGAACGGAAGACGGCGGTTGACCTGTTCCTGCTCAGCGCGAACGCGCTCACGGCCGACGGCCGGATCGTCAACATCGACGGCAACGGCAACCGCGTCGGCGCTTCGATCAACGGCCCGAAGAAGGTCGTCTACGTCGTCGGCCGCAACAAGATCGTGGACGGCGGCATCGACGACGCGATCGCCCGTATCAAGAAGTGCGCCTGCCCGCCGAATTGCCGCCGGCTCGGCAAGCAGACCCCGTGCGCCGCGACGGGCGTCTGCGCGGACTGCGATTCGCCGGACCGCATCTGCAAGGTGACGGTGGTCTTCGACCGCAAGCCGACGGGCATCGCGTGCGACGTCGTGCTCATCGACGAGGAACTCGGGTACTAGTCCCGTGTTCGCCGCAAACATCTGGGTCCTGGTCAAGGCCGGATTCGAGTTCGGGCCGCTGCTCGTGTGGCCCGTGCTGCTGTTCCTCGCGGTGCGCCCGCTGAAAGTCGCCCGCTGGGCGCAGGCGCTGCTGGGCGCGGTCCTCCTCTTCGCGACCCAGAAGTTCCTCATCTACCGCTTCGTCGGCGGTGACTCCTTCGTTCCCGACCTGCCCGAGCGGTTTGTCAACCTAACCGGCTGGACCTATTCCTCCAGCATGATCTTCTTCGGGCTCGTCTGCGTCTGGTCGCTGGCGAAGTTCGCCTGCCGCCCGCTGTCGCGGACGGCGCGGGACGGTGGCGGGGCGTCGGCGGTGGCGCGGGACCGGATCGTGATCCCGGGGCTGGCCGTGCTGGCGATGGCCGTCGCGGGCTGGGGCGTATGGACGGGCGTGCGCGTCCCCGACATCCGACGCGTGGAGATTCCGGTCACGGGGCTTCCCGCGGCGTTCGACGGGTTCCGAATCGTGCAGCTGACGGACCTGCACTGCAGTTCGGCGGCGCGGAAGGAGCGCACGGCCGGCATTGTCGCGCAGGTCAACGCGCTCGACCCCGACCTCGTCTGCATCACCGGCGACTTCGTGGACGGCTCGCCCGCGCAACGGGCGGAGGACCTGGCGCCGTTGCGCGACCTGAAGGCGCGCCATGGCGTCTTCGGCTGCTCCGGCAACCACGAGTACATCTACAGCTACCCGGCCTGGCGCGCCGTCTACGCGGCCTGCGGCGTGACCATGCTGGACAACGCGCACCGCGTGATCGAGAAGGACGGCGCACGCCTGGCCCTGGGCGGCGTCGTCGATTTCGCGTCGGCGTGGAAGACGCCCGGCGGCGAACGCCCCGACGTGCGCAAGGCCTTCGCGGGCGCGCCGGCGGACGCCTGTCGCGTTCTTCTGCAGCACCAGCCCCAGCGTTCCCGCCGCAATGCGGAGCACGGGGTGCGGCTGCAGCTGACGGGGCACACGCATGGCGGCGCGATCCGGGGCCTGGACCTGCTGGTCGCGCGCATGGGCAACGAGGGGCTCGTGCGCGGACTCTACCGTCTCGGCGACATGGCGCTCTACGTCTCGCCGGGAACGGGACAATGGGCGGGCTTCCCGCTCCGACTCGGCGTCCCCGCGGAAATCACCGAGATCGTGCTGAGAAGCCCGTCCGCGCGCTAGCTGCGGCGTTCCCCCTATTCGGCGTTCGCAGGGCGCGCCTTCGGCTGCTTGAAGACGAGGGCTGCGCCGTCCTTGTCGAGCGAGGCCTTGATGCGGCCGGGCACGAGCGTTTCGCGCAGCAGCAGGTCCGCCAGCGGGTCCTCGACCCAGTGCTGGACCGCGCGGCGGAGGGGGCGGGCGCCCATCGCGTCGTCGGAGCCCTTGTCGCAGAGGAAATCCACGGTCTTCCTGTCCAGCTCAAGCGTCATGTCCCGCTCGGAGAGGCGGGCGCGAAGCTTGGCGAGCTCGAGGTCGAGGATCTTCGCCACTTCGTCGCGACCCAGCTTCTTGAAGACGACCGTCTCGTCGAAGCGGTTGAGCAGTTCCGGCCGGAACGTGCGCTTGGCCTCCTCCATGAGCTTTTCGCGCAGGGCCTCGTAGGAGGTCTGGACCGTGTCCTGCGAGAAGCCGAAGGACTTGCCCTCGCGGGCGAAGTCGAAGCCGAGGTTGGCCGTCGCGATGACGATCGTGTTGCGGAAGTCGACCTGGCGGCCCTGGCCGTCGGTGAGGCGTCCGTCCTCCAGGAGCTGGAGCATCATGTTCATGACTTCGGAGGAGGCCTTCTCGAATTCGTCGAAGAGGACGACGGAGTAGGGTCGGCGGCGGACGCGCTCGGTGAGCTGGCCGCCTTCGTCGTAGCCCACGTAGCCGGGCGGCGAGCCGACAAGGCGCGAGCTCGTGAAGCCGCTGGAGAACTCGGTCATGTCCAGGGAAATGAGGGCCTTGGGGTCGCCGTAGATCTTCTCGGCGAGCATCTTGGCGAGCAGGGTCTTTCCGACGCCGGTGGGGCCGAGGAAGAGGAACGAGCCGATCGGGCGCTTGGGGTCGCCGAGGTTCGCGCGGGAGCGGCGAAGGGCGCGGGCGATGGATTCGATCGCGGCGGTCTGCCCGATGACGGCGCCGTTGAGCTCCTTCTCCATGTTGAGGAGGCGTCCGGCGGTGGACTCCGTCATGCGCTCGACGGGCACGCCCGAGATGGACGCGACCGTGGCGGCGATTTCGTCCGCCGTGATGTCGATGCGCTTCTCGGCGTGCTCCTCGCGCCAGGTCTTCAGCTTCGCGTCCAGGTCCTTGCGGGCCTGCAGTTCGGCATCGCGCCACTTCGCGGCCTCCTCGAAGGCGCTGGCCTTGACGGCGGCGTCCTTCTTCGCGTGGATCTCCTCGATCCTCGCTTCGTCGGCCTTGAAGTCCGGCGGACGTACCGCGGTCTTCATGCGGACGCGCGCGCCGGTTTCGTCGATGGCGTCAATCGCCTTGTCCGGCAGCAGGCGGGCGGGGAGGTAGCGGGTGGTCAGGGTGACGGCCGCGCGAATCGCCTCGGGGGAGTACTTGACGTTGTGGTGCTCCTCGTAGCGGGGGGCGATCCCCTCGAGGATCGCCACGGCGTCCTCCGCGGTGGGCTCGTTGACCAGGATGGACTGGAACCGGCGTTCGAGGGCCGCGTCCTTCTCGATGGACTTGTGGTATTCCTTCAGCGTGGTCGCGCCGACGACCTGGAGTTCGCCGCGCGCGAGGGCCGGCTTGAGGATGTTGGCGGCGTCCATTGCGCCCTCGGAACCGCCGGCGCCGACGAGGGTGTGGATCTCGTCGAGGAAGAGGATGACGTTCTTGACGCGCTTCGTCTCCTCGATCAGCTGCTTGAGGCGTTCCTCGAACTGGCCGCGGTACTGGGTGCCGGCCACGACGCGCGCCATGTCGAGGGAGATCACGCGGCGGTCGCGCATGCGGTCGGGCACGTCGCCCAGCGCGATCGCCTGCGCGAGGCCTTCGACGACGGCAGTCTTGCCGACACCGGCTTCGCCGATGAGGACGGCGTTGTTCTTCGTTCGGCGGCACAGCACCTGGATGATGCGCTGGAGTTCGGACTTGCGCCCGATCACCGGGTCGAGTTCGCCCTTGCGCGCGAGCGCCGTGAGGTCGCGGCCGAACGCATTCAGCGCGGGCGTCTTGGTCTTGCCCTTGGCCGGGGCGCCCGCGGGGGCTTCGCTTCCCGCGTCGGCGCCTGTGCCGTCGCCTTCGTCCTGCGGACGGTCCGCATCGGCAGGTTCGTCGGATTCCGCGGGCGGCGGGGTGCCGGGGGCCGCGGAAGCGAACTTCTCCACGTCGACGCCGCACCCGAAGAGGATCTGAGCGCCGGCCGAATCGCCTTCGTGGAGGATCGCGAGGACGATGTGCTCGGTGCCGACCTGCTCGCATTTGAGATGCTTCGCCTCGATCTTGGCGAGTTCGAGGATCTTGCGGGTGCGGGCGGAGAAGGGGATGTCGCCGATGACCTGGATGTCCGCGCCGCGCCCGATCATGTTCTCGATCTGGATGCGGATGTCGTCGGGGTCCAGACCGAGGCGGCCGAAGCGCCGGCAGGCTTCGCAGTTGGGGATGGCGAGGATGGCGCAGAGGATGTGCTCCGTGCCGACGTAGGTGTGCCCGAAACGCTTGGCGGCCGCGATGGCGCCGCCGAGTGCGGACTCCGCGTTGGGTGTATATTCCGTGTTCATGTGTCGATGGTTGGTACGTTTAATAAAGGTTCAAATGCGGAAAAGGCAAGAGGGGGGAGGTCTCAGCCGAAGAGCTCCTCCGCGCGTGCGTTGAACGAGACGTCGGCGAAACGGACGTTGGCCCAGTCCGCGAGCCCGGCGTCGCGCGCGTCGCGGCGCCGGTCGTCTTCGGCGGTGCGCGGGGGCGGCAGCTCGGGTGCGTCGATCTGTTCGCGCATGAGCTTGACCGTTTCCGCGCGCGTGATGCCGGAGAGGAGTCCCATGGTGACGGCCAGGCGGATGGGGGAGAGCAGGTCCAGCAGTTCGCCCGGGGCCAGCAACCGCGCGCTGCGCAGCACGGCCAGGGCGCGCGCGACGGAGTCCTCGAGGATGCGCGGCGTATCTTCGACCAGGGACTTGCGGGCGTTGAGCTCCTGCGTCACCAGGTCCTCGAAGACACGGCAGGTGCGCTTGACGAGGGCGCGTTCGGCGATGCCCAGGGTGGCGGCGTTGCGGATGCGGAAGAGGTGCGCGGCCTGCCGGATGCCGTCCTCGACGATGTTGGCGGACTGGAGGCGTACGGCCTCCAGGGCGGCGAGGACGGGTGGAAGGTCTCCGATGAGGTGCAGGGCCTCCAGGTGGAACTCTCCCTCGATGCCGAGTCCCGTGCCGCAGTGGAGCGGTTCGGGCGACAGGTAGCCGAAATCGGAATCCCAGGCCAGTGCATGCTTCGCGGCGAGTTCCGCTTCGAGCCGTTCGACCTCGGCGTAGGCCGCGGGAATGTCCGCGGGGAGCTTCCAGCCGGCTTCCAGCGTCCAGACGTCGGCCTTCGCGAAGGGCTTGTCCGCCGGGTTGCGCCACAGCCGCACCACGCCGCCGAAGACGGCGTCGCGCGCGAGCAGGTCGGGGTATTCCCCGGGACGGCGGCGGGCGCTCATGCGTCCTCCTGGCCGTCGCCGAGCGCGTCCAGCTTGCGCTTCAGTTCCGCGGCGAGCCGGTAGTCCTCGCGCGCGATGGCGTCCTTGAGGTCGCGCGCGAGCACGGCGCGCACGTCGCGGGCGTCCGGAATCGTTTCGACGGAGGGCGCTGCGCCGAGATGCGCGGGGCCGTATTCGCCGCGGAGGTACTCCTCGCGGATCTCGCGGGCGAAGGCCTTCCAGCAGGCGGGGCAGCCCAACTTGCCCGAATCCTTGACGGATTCCCAGGTCCGATGGCAGGAGGGGCAGGTCCGCTCCGGCGCGTCCTCGGAATCGACCGCGCCCTTCATGATGTCGAGCGTGGCCTTGAAGAATTCCTCGACGATCGGCTTCATGTTTCCGGGGGCGTCGCCGACGATGGTGATCTTCGGCGCTGGGCCGCGCGGGGGCTTCCTGCGGGGCGTCTCGTCACGGGAAGCCTTCGCGCAGGCGGCGCAGACATAGAGCTCCTTCTGCTGTCCGTCGACCGTCAAGGTGACGGCCGTGACGGCTTCGGCCCGATGGCAGATTTCACACTTCATGTCAGTCAACGTAGAGGGTGGGGACCTTCGGACCCGTGCTGCGGAGCTTGACCGGTCCCTTCGGGGCGGGCTGGACGGCGGCAGGCACCGGCTTCGCGGTCGCCTCCGCCGGTTTCGCGGGGGCAGCCTTGAGGTCGACTTCGCAGACGCCGTCGGGGCAGGCCGGGTCCGGCGGAATCCGGGACGTGGCCTGGTAGAGCTTGACGCAGCCATAGACGAGCAGCGAGACGACCCCGAGCGCGGCGCAGGCCAGGAGGGCGATGCGCCACGTGCTGCGCGGAATGCGGCGGACGGACTTCAGCACGCCGTCGGAGACGCTGGAGAGGTTCCTGCGGAAGCGCTCGGCCGCGGACGGCTGGTTGTCTTCGTAGCCGGACGGGAGGAATTTCGCGGCAGCCAGGGGCTCGGGCTCCCGCGGGGCGGGCTGCGCCACGGGGCCTGAGGCCGGGGCGGGCTGCTTCAGGGCGTTCTCGAACAGATCCAGCCCCCGCACAACGGACGGAGGGTCCTCGACCGGAGGCGGGATGGGCTGGGGCGCAGACTCCTGGACCGGCGGTTCGGCTTCGGGCTCCGACATGGGCGGATCCCAGACGGGCGCGGGCTCGGGGAAGGCGGGCGCGGGCTCGGGAACCGGCGCGGGTTCGGGGAAGGCGGGCACGGGCTCGGGAACCGGCGCGGGTTCGGGGAAGGCGGGCGCGGGCTCGGGAACCGGCGCGGGTTCGGGGAAGGCGGGCGCGGGCTCGGGGAAGGCGGGCGCGGGTTCGGGAATCGGCGCAGGTTCGGGATAGGCCGGGACGGGTTCCGGCGCGGGCGGATTCCAGAGGGGGGAGGGCTCGGGGGGGGGCGGTGTCGGCGTCGGAGGCGGTGCGGGCGGTTCCGCCGTCGGGACGGGACGGATCTGCACGGTCGGAGCGCGGCGGCCTTCGTAGATGTCCATGAATTCGCGGAGGAGGGGCTGCGGGTCCAGGCCGACGCAGGCTGCGTAGGACTTGACGAAGCCGCGGCCGTAGATGGCGGCGGGGATGCGGTGGAAATCCTCTTTTTCCATGCCTTCGATGATCTGGACGAGGATATGGGTCTTGGCCGCCACCTGGGATGTGCTGAGTCCCCTGGCTTCGCGTGCGTCGCGGAGAATCTGTCCGAATGTGCTCATGGGTCTGTCCTTTGTCGGTTGGAAGGTGCGTGTGGGAGGGGCGTGTCAGGCCTCCTCGCTGGGGAAGGCGAACGGGTCGTCGGAGGCGTCGGGGGCGGTCTCGCCGGCCCCCCCGTCCAGGGGGGCGGGAGTTCCCTCGGCCGCCTGCTGGACGTCCGCGGATGGGACCTCGGCGCCGTCCATCTGGGCGAGCAGCGCCTCGGGGTCCTGGATGATCTCGCGGGGGCCTGCGCCGCGCGTTGCGCTGATCACGCCGCGCTCCTCGAGGAGGTCGACGATGCGCGCGGCGTGGTTGTAGCCGATGCCCATGCGGCGCTGGAAATGGGAGATGGAGGCGCGTTTCGTGTCGCGGATGACCTCGAGGGCGCGGCGGTAGATCGCGTCCTCCTTGCTCTGCGTCATGCCCGCGGGGGCGGGGATGCCGTTCGCCGTCGGCGCGGCCATCGGTTCGGCCGCCGGCGGGGCGGGTGCCTCCTCGCCCTCGTCCTCGTCCTCGAGCGCGGCGGCGGGATCCGCCTCCTTGATTTTTTCGAGGCGCCTGGTGAGCTTCTCGTCGAACTGGACGTTCGAGTGCTCGCCGATGAAGTCGACGATGCGATTGATCTCCTCGTCGGAGATGAAGGAGCCCTGGGCGCGCAGGAGGCGTCCGTCGGCCATCTTGAAGAGCATGTCGCCCTTGCCGATGAGCGTTTCGGAGCCCTGGGCGTCGAGAATCGTGCGGGAGTCGATGGAGGAGGAGGTCTTGAAGGCGATGCGGCCGGGGATGTTGGACTTGATCGTGCCTGTGATGACCTTCGTGTCGGGGCGCTGGGTCGCGAGGATGAGGTGGATGCCGACCGCGCGGGCGAGGGCGGTGAGGCGGGCGATGACCGGCTCGACCTCCTTCTGCGCGGCCTGCATGATGTCCGCCACCTCGTCGATCACGATGACGATGTAGGGGACGGTGCGGGGCATGTCGGGATCCTCTCCGACGACCTCGTCGCCGCCACCGAACATGTCCGGCTGGGTGACCGTCTTGCGGTTGTTGAAGTCGACGATGTTGCGGCAACCGGCCCGCGCGAACATCTTGAGGCGGTGGTCCATCTCGACCATGGCGGCACGCAGGGCGAAGACGACCTTCTTGGTGTCGTTGATGATCGGCACGAGCAGGTGGGGCAGCTTGTTGTAGGCCGTGAACTCGACGCGCTTCGGGTCCACCATGATGAACTTGAGCTGTTCGGGCGTGCGGCACATCAGCAGGCCGTTGATGATGGAGTTCAGGCAGACGGACTTGCCCTGCCCCGTCGCGCCGGCGACCAGCATGTGGGGCAGCTTCGCGAGGTCGGCCACGAGGTCGTTGCCGGCGGCGTCCTTGCCCAGCAGCAGGGGGACCTGGAACTTGCCGGGGGCGTTCCTCCGCCAGAGCTCGCCGTCGATGATTTCGCGGAAGTGGACGGACATCGGCTGCGCGTTCGGAATCTCGATGCCGACGGCATTCTTGCCGGGAATCGGCGCCTCGATGCGGATCGAGGTCGCACGGAGCTCCATCTGCAGGTCGCGGGAGAGGTTGGCGACGGCCCCGACGCGCGTGCCGCGTTCGAGTGTGAGCGCGTACTGCGTCACCACCGGGCCGGCGACGGTATACGCGAGCTGGGCGTTGATGCCGAAGACGCGGAGCGTGTCCACGAGGTTGGCCGCCATCGTGGCGGGATCCTCGCCCGAACCCGCGCCACGCGGCGGGACCTCGTTGAGCAGCGTGACGGGAGGCAGCATGTAGGGTCCCTTGTCCTCGGCTTCGGGCTCGTCCGGCAGGGCGGGGGCGGGTGCCGCCTGCGCGGCGGTGGCCAGGGGCTGTTGAACCGGTGTCTGCGCGACGGTGCGGACTGGCCGGACGACCGGGGCGGGCGTCGGGCGCGGGACGGGCGTCGGGTCCGAGGGACGGTCCTGGATGATGGGCGCGGCAGGGGGGGGCGCGGCGGGGGCCGGCTCCTCGCGGGGGGGGAGCCAGTCCGTGGACGTTTCGTCCTGCCTGGACACGGCCAGGTCGGCCTGCTGTTCCTCGCGCTGGCGCAGGCGTTCCGCCTCGCGCAGGCGCTTTTCCTCCTCTTTCCTGAGACGCTGTTCCTCGCGCTGGCGCCGCAGTTCCTCCTTGGCGGCCTCGCGCGCGGCCTCCTTCGCGGCCCGGGCGGCCGCCTTCTCTTCGGCGATGCGCTGCTTTTCGGCCAGCTTGAGGGCGCGGGCCTCCTCTCGCGCATGGGCGGCGGCTTCGATCGCGGCGGCCCGGTCCGGGGCATCGAGGTCGTCGTCCTCCGCGTCTTCCTCCCCGCCGCGGTCCGCCGCCCAGGCGGTGAGCCGGGCGAGGCCCGAGACGATGTTGTGGAAGCCGATGGCCCAAAGCACCGAGAAGATCATGAGGGTGGCCATCAGCACGCCGGAGCCGAAGGGGGAGAGCAGCCGGGCGAGTCCGCGCGTCATGACGAGATAGCCGACGGCACCGCCTGCGTTCGGAGCGATGTTGAGTGTGTGCAGCAAGCCCGCGACGGAGGCGACGTGCCCCGTCAGTTGCAGGAGGCAGGTCGACGAGAAGACGAAAAGCAGCACGCCGAGCGCGCGGCGGCCGGGATGGATCGATCGGCCCATGACGAGGGCGATGCCGACGAAGAAGCAGATCACGGGGACGGACCAGATGGCGAGCCCGATCGTCTGGTAGCCAATGTACGCGAACCAGTTGCCCGCGGCGCCGATGAAGTTGGCGGTGGTGTTCGGCGGGATGCGGAGTTCGGGGATGTCGCGCCAGTCGTAGGACAGGAGGGCGAGGGCGGGGAAGAGGGCGACCGGGAACATGAAGAACCCGATCAGGCGGCGGCGAAGTGAGGATTCGTTTCCTTTGGCGGGAGCGTTGTCTGCGGCGGACTGCATCGACAGGG
The DNA here is from genome assembly GCA_016302985.1 of Kiritimatiellia bacterium. Lineage (GTDB taxonomy): Bacteria > Verrucomicrobiota > Kiritimatiellia > RFP12 > UBA1067 > RUG572. Next base: position 35,401 of record JAEDMN010000002.1, read on the forward strand.
GGCCTTTCGTGGGGAAGACGGGCGGTTATCTGCCCGCAGGCGGTTCGGCGGGAGGGACGGGAACGGCCGGCGCAAGCGGGCTGAAGCGGGGACGGGGGGAGCGGATCGAACCGCGTACCACGTAGAACACGACGAGCGCGAGGACGAGCGCGAGGAGCTTGAGGCTCCAGTTGCGGGTGAACACGGCGAGAAGTCTCTTCATTTCGCGGCCTCCTTGTTTCCGGCCAGTCGGTTGCGACGCTGGCGGAGCCAGTCCGCGAACGTCTCGCTGGCGGTCTTCTGGACGGGCATCGCCTTGCGGACCCAGCGGAGCACGCCCGTGCGGGAGTCCTCTTCGTGGTCGGGGTAGCGGATCAGGCGGCCGTTGTGCGCGACGGAGACGCGGCCCGTCTCCTCGCTCACGACGATGACGAGGGCGTCCGTGTCCTCGCTGAGCCCGACCGCGGCGCGGTGGCGCATGCCCGTGGAGGAGAGTCCCACCTCGGGGTTGTTGGAAACGGGGAAGAGGCAGTGCGCCGCGGCGAGTCGCCCCCTGCGGATGATGACGCCGCCGTCGTGCAGGGGAAGCGGCTCCGTGAAGATCGAGAACATGAGCTCGGAGGAGACCACCGCGTCCAGTTCGACGCCGGTCGTTTCGATGCCGCGCAGGGAGATGCCGCGCTCGATGGCGATGAGTGCGCCCATCTTCGCCTTCGCGAGCTTGAAGACGATCAGCACGAGGTCCTCCGGCCGGAGGATGTGCCCGCGCCGCACGTGGCCGGCGGCGCGCATGTTCTCGGCGCCGAGCAGCGAGCCGATCGTCGCGAGGATGCGGCGGATCTCGGGCTGGAAGATCACGACCGTGGAGAGCGCGAGGTAGAAGAGGAGCGACTTGACGATGCTGGCGAGCACGTCGAAGTTGAAGAGGAACGTGAAGGCGATGAGCAGGGCGAAGAGGATGCCGACGCCCATGAGCACCTGCGCGAAGCGCGAGCCGCGCGCCGCCTTCAGGATCGCGTAGAACGCGAAGTAGAGGATGGCGATCTGGACGATGTCCGGGATCGCCGCGAGGACGTCCTGCGTGGTGATGTTCATGCCAGCCCCCCCATGGGATGGACTTCGTCGAGCGCGCGGGCGACGTCGATCGCCTGGCGCGTCTCGCGCACGTCGTGGACGCGCAGGACGGAGGCGCCCGCCAGCGCGCACCAGACGGCCGCGCCCAGGCAGCCGCCGAGGTTCTTGCCCGTCGTCTTCTCGCCGGTGAGCTTCTTCACGAGCCGCTTGCGCGAGACGCCCACGCAGACCGGCGCGAGGGCGGCGAGGCGGCGGAGCGAGCCGAGCAGCGCGAGGTCCTCCTCGCGGGTCGTGCCGAAGCCGATCTCCGGGTCGATGAGCAGCTGGGACGGGTCGACGGCGCGTCCCGACGCGCGGACCGAACCCGGCAGGCGGGCGGAGATCGCCGCGAAGTCCGCCTCCGTGCGGCAGGGCAGAACGAGCCCGCAGCCCGTCTGCGCGGCGAGCTCGACCATCGCGGGCGAAGCCTCCGGATAGACGCAGTTGAGGATGGCGGCGCCCATCCCGAGCGCGCGCGCCGCGGTCTCGGGATGGTAGGTGTCGACCGAGACCGGCGTCGCCGGAAGCTCGCGCTGCAGGATGTGCAGGACGGGTTCCAGGCGCGACCACTCGAGCTGCCACGAGAGGGGCGTCGCGCCCGGCCGCGTGGACTCGCCGCCGAGGTCGACGATGTCCGCGCCCTCGTTGACGCAGTTCCGCGCACGCGCGACGGCCTCTCCCGGCCGGTAGTAGAGCCCGCCGTCCGAGAAGGAGTCGGGCGTGACGTTGACGATGCCCATCACGAGCGGGCGGGCGAGGTCGAGCTTGAAGGAACGGCAGGTCCAGGTCATTCCGGGGACTCCTGTTCGGGAATGGCGGCTTCGTTCGCCGGGGCCTCGGGGGCGGGCGCCGGCGCGGGGTCGTCCTCGTGGGGGCGCTCGAGGCCGAGCAGCTTCTCCACGTCGCGCCCGTCCATCGTCTCCTTCTCCAGGAGGGTGGTGGCGAGCAGTTCGAGCTTCCCGCGGTTCGCGGCGAGCAGCTCCCGGGCGCGGGCGTAGGCCGAGTCCACGAGCTTCTTGACCTCCGCGTCGATGGCCTCCGCCGTCTTCTGCGAGTAGGGCGGGGGCGCCTCCTCCGTGGCGAAGGCGTTGGGCTCGATGAAGGACTGGAAGCCGAACGTCTCGCTCATGCCGTAGCGGCAGACCATCGCGCGCGCGATGGCCGTCGCCTGCGCGATGTCCTGGGCGGCGCCCGTCGAGATGTCGGCGGTGTGCATCTCCTCCGCGAGACGGCCGCCGCAGCAGAGGGCCATGAAGTCGAGGAACCAGCCGCGCGTGCGGTTGAGGACGTCCTGCTCGGGCAGCGACATCGTCACGCCGAGGGCGCGGCCGCGCGGGATGATCGAGACCTTGTGGAGCGGGTCCGTGTTCTTCAGCAGCAGCTGGAGCAGGGCGTGCCCGCTCTCGTGCCAGGCCGTCGTCTCGTACTCCTTGCGGGTGAAGCCCGCGGACTTCCGCTCGCTGCCCCAGAAAACCTTGTCGCGCGCCTCCTCGAGGACCGCGTGCGGAATCGCGTCGAGGTCGCGGCGGGCGGCCAGCAGGGCGGCCTCGTTGATGATGTTCGCGAGGTCGGCGCCCGAATGGCCGGACGTGCCGCGCGCGAGGCGGGAGAGGTCGACGTCGTCGGCGAGCTTCACCTTCGCGGCGTGGATCTTCAGGATCTCCTCGCGCCCCTTGAGCGTGGGCAGGTCCACGTGCACCTGGCGGTCGAAGCGGCCCGGGCGCAGGAGCGCGGGGTCGAGGATGTCCGGCCGGTTCGTCGCGGCGATGACGATCACGCCGGTGTTCGTGCCGAAGCCGTCCATCTCCACGAGCATCGCGTTCAGCGTCTGGTCGGCGCAGCGCTGCGCCGTCATGCCGCCGGCGTTGCGCTTCTGCCCGACCGAGTCGATCTCGTCGATGAAGATGATGCAGGGCGCGTTCTTCTTGCCCTGTTCGAACAGGTCGCGCACGCGGCTCGCGCCGACGCCCACGAACATCTCCTCGAAGTCCGAGCCGCTGATCGAGTAGAAGGGCACCTTCGCCTCGCCGGCGATGGCCTTCGCGAGCAGCGTCTTGCCGGTGCCGGGCGGGCCGACGAGCAGGATGCCGCGCGGGATGCGCGCGCCGAGCTTCGTGAACTTCTTCGAGTCCTTCAGGAACTCCACGATCTCGGCGACGTCCTGCTTCGCCTCGTCCACGCCCGCGACGTCCGCGAACGTGACCTTCGGGCCGTCCTTGTTCTCGTTCAGCAACTTGGCGCGGGATTTGCCGAACGACAGCGACCCGCCGCCGCCCATGCGCCGGTAGAAGAACCAGTAGAGCAGCGCGAGGGGCAGGAAGAGGATCAGCATCTGGGTGAAGAGCGAGGCGAGCTCGGACTTCCCCTCCTCCCGCACCGGGCACTTGAGCCCGCGCGCCATGAGGTCCTCCATGAGCTTCCCGTTCTCGCCCGGGACGAGCGTCACGCGGAAGGGCTGCCCGTCCTCCGTCGTCTTGCCGGCGATGTAGGTGCTGCCGGTCTCCACCTGGCGCACGCGCTCGAGGTCGGAGACGCGCACCGGCGTGTTCGTGCCGTCGCCGAGGTACTCGCGGAACTCGGTCTGGGACAGCTCCCGGAGCTTCGGGGCGCGCTGGTCGGACATGAAGCGCATCGCCAGGAAGGCGGCCGCGACCACGAGGAGGATGACCCAGGGTCCGCGGGACCCCAGCGGGGGCGCGGACTTCGGGACCGGGCGCCTGGACTTCGTCGCGCCGGAAGGGGTGTTGTCGTTCTTCTCTTCGGACATAGGAGCACATTATAGCAAAGTAATACGCGCGCGTATAGGTGTGCGTGCGCGAGAAATCGCGTGCGCGGGGGGGGGCGGACGCCCGCCGCGCGCATCCTCCACCCCGATGGCCGCAAAATCTGAAATTTATGGTATACTACGCGCTTTGAGAGAAAGGTTGACCTATGCTTACCTGGATGCCTGAACTGAAGGGCCGCTCGCTGATGCGGATGACGTCCTTCACCGACGAAGAGATGATGAACCTGATCGACCTCGCGGCGCAGCTGAAGGCGCGCCGCGCGGCCGGGATCCGCGGCGACCTGCTGCACCGCAAGAACATCGCGCTGATCTTCGAGAAGTCCTCCACCCGCACGCGCAACTCGTCCATCATCGCGGCGCGCGACGAAGGCGGCGGCGCCGAGTACCTCACGCGCCCCGACATCCACTTCGGCAAGAAGGAGAGCGTCAAGGACACGGCGCGCGTGCTCGGGCGCATCTACGACGGCATCCTCTTCCGCGGCTTCAGGCAGTCGACGGTCGAGGAGCTCGCGAAGTGGTCCGGCGTCCCGGTCTGGAACGGCCTCACGGACGACTACCACCCGACGCAGATCTTCGCGGACCTCCTGACGGTCAAGGAGACGTTCGGCTCGCTGCGCGACTGCACGGTCGCCTACGTGGGCGACGGCCGCAACAACGTCGCCAACTCCCTCATGATGGGCTGCGCGAAGGCGGGCGTCCGCTACGTCTGCTGCACGCCGAAGGAGCTCTGGCCGGACGAGGCGGTGCTCGCCGAGGCCGAGGCCGTCGCGAAGCGCAACGGCGTCGACATCCGCGTCTTCTCCGACCCGAAGAAGGGCGTGAAGGGCGCGAACGTGCTCTACACGGACGTCTGGGTGTCCATGGGCGAGGAGGCCAAGACGGCCGAGCGCATCAAGATGCTGCGTCCCTACCAGATCAACATGGACCTCATGAAGGCCACGGGCAACCTGGACGGCAAGCTGATGTTCCTGCACTGCCTGCCGGCCTTCCACGACTTCAACACCGAGGTCACGAAGGACTCCGGCGCCCTCGAGGTGACGGACGAGGTCTTCGAGTCGAAGTACTCGAAGGTCTTCGACGAGTCCGAGAACCGGATGCACACGATCAAGGCCCTGTTCGTCTCGGCCCTCTGCGACCGCGCCGCGCTCTGATCCGCGGCCCCCGGCCCGCGTCCGAACGCCTCCGCGGCATCCGTGCCCCGGGGGCGTTTTTGTGGTATACTACGGGAAAAATCTCTGAAGGTGGTGTCATGGGCAAGCTGGCTGAAATTGGTTGGAAGAAATTCGAGTCTCTGCCGCTGGAGGCGAAGCGGCCGTATCTGGCGCACTGCGACATCACGCCCGAGACGCCGTACCACACGCTGATCGCGCAGCAGTTCGACCGCCCCCTGCTGGAGCGCCTCGCGGCCCTCGCGAACCGCATCCGCTTCATGGCCAAGAGCAAGGAGGGCGCGCTCTACCTGAAGTCCCTCCTGCCCCACAAGCGCGCGATGCTCTACTTCTCGCAGCCGAGCTCCCGCACCTTCCTCTCGCACCTGAACGCCTGCCAGATCCTCGGCCTCACGACGAGCTCGGTGCGCGACCAGAGCACGAGCTCCGAGGCGAAGGGCGAGTCGAGGACGGACACCATCCGCACCTTCTCCTCCTACGTGGACATGATCATCATGCGCTGCCCCGAGAAGGGCCTCGCCGAGCAGATGGCGTGGGAGCTCTCGAACAGCGACCGTCCGATTCCGATCATCAACGCCGGCTCGGGCAAGGACCAGCACCCGACGCAGGCCCTGCTCGACATCTACACGCTCCTCCGCTCCTTCGAGACGAAGGGCGGCCTGAAGAACCGCACCGTCACGTTCTGCGGCGACCTCCTGCGCGGCCGCACGGTCCGCTCGCTCAGCTACCTGCTGACGAACTTCGAGAACGTCCGCCAGGTCTTCGTCGCCCCGCCGCAGCTGCAGGCGCCCGAGGACGTCCTCGAGATCCTGAAGGCGAAGGGCGTCGAATTCGCCGTTTCGGACAACCTCCGCGAGGCCGTCACCCTCTCCGACGCCGTCTACATGACGCGCATCCAGGACGAGTGGGACCAGTCCAAGGGCGAGAGCGCGAAGATCGACACCTCCCGCTTCAAGTTCGGCGCCGAGGAGCTCAGGCTGCTGCCGAAGGACGGCGTGATCCTGCACCCGCTGCCGCGCCGCGACGAGATCGCCACCTGCTGCGACAACGACCCGCGCGCCATGTACTGGCGCCAGATGCGCAACGGCATGTGGATCCGCTCCGCGCTGATCGCGATGACGTTCGGCTTCGAGAAGCAGATCATGTGCTTCGGGGCCTAGCCCCGGGAAGGAGGGAAGATGGAGGGAACTGTCACTGCCGCGGAACTGCGGTCCCGGGCCTGGCGCGCGCTTTCCGCGCCGGGCGCATACGGGACGTTCGTCCTGGGCTCCATCGCGCTGTCCGCCGCCCTGTTCGCGGCGGCGCTGCTCTTCGCGGGTGGCTTCGTCGGCGGCTCGGCCGGCCTCGCCATGGCCTGCGGGATCGAGCAGGGGTCCCCTGCGCTCTACGTCCTCTCCTTCGCCGGCTCTGCCGCGCTCGTCTTCGGCATCCTCTACCTGGTTTCCTTCTCGTGGTGGAGCCAGACCGCGATGGGCATGGCGGCGATGCGCGGCGGGCTCCGCTTCGCGCACGCCTTCTCCGGCTGGGGCAACGGCTGGCGCATGGCGTCCCTCCTGCTCTGGCAGTCGACCTTCATCACGCTCTGGCTGCTGCTGCTCGTCGTCCCCGGCATCCGCGCGGCCTTCTCCTACGCCCTCGCGCCCTATCTGCTGATCGACCATCCGGACTGGACGCCGCGGCAGTGCATCGCCGAGTCCAGGCGTCTCATGGAGGGCCACCGCTGGCGCCTCTTCTGCCTGGGATTCAGCTTCATCGGCTGGTTCCTGCTGGTCGGCGTCGTCTCGCTCGTGCCGGTCGTCGGGAACTTCGCCCAGTTCTTCTTCACGCCCTACATCCAGACCTCGTTCGCGGCGTTCTACGAGGACCTCCTCGACCGCGGCGACCGGGAGGGGCAGGGGGGAGGCATGGGCGCATGAACGTCTCCCGCCGCATCTTCCTGGCCGGCGCCGGCGCCCTGACCGCCGCCGAGCTGCCGCTCCCCGCCCTCGCGAAGCGCGGGCCCATCCCGCCGCTGAAGGTCGAGGCATTCGAGATCCCCGTCGGCGCGGCGAAGCCGTTCGGCGCCCTCCAGGTCTCCGACACGCACATCGTCCGCGTGGACACCCGCGACGACGCGCGCAAGATGAAGCTCGCCGCCGGCCGCTCCTTCGCCCCGTTCGCCGAGCACTATCTCGACGAGGCGATCAACCTTGCGAAGACGCAGGGCGACCTGCTGCTGCACACGGGCGACCTGATCGACTTCGTGAGCGCCGCGAACCTGGACCTCGTCGAGGCCCATTTCGCCGGAAACGACTGGTTCGTGAGCGCCGGCAACCACGAGTTCAGCCAGTACGTCGGCGAGGCGAAGGAGGACGCCGCGTACAAGCGGCAGAGCTACGACCGCGTCCAGGCCGCCTACCCGAACGACCTCACGTTCTGCTCCCGCGTCGTGAACGGCGTGAACTTCGTCTCCCTCGACGACGTCTACTACAACGTCACCGAGGCGCAGCACGCGCTGTTCATGAAGGAGGTCGAGAAGGGCCTGCCGATCGTGCTGCTCTGCCACGTGCCGTTCTATGGACCGAAGCTCTACGACTTCGTGATGTCCCACACCGGCAACAAGTGCGCCTACGTGACCGGGGCCCCGCTCGGGCTGACCTCCACCTACCGGGGGGACGCCAACCCGCCGCCCGGACAGGAGTGGCGCGCCCGTTCCGTCCAGCAGCGCACGGACAGGCCCACCGCGGACTTCATCGCCTGGCTGAAGGAGCAGAAGCTTCTCAAGGCGATTCTCTGCGGCCATCTCCACGACTATTTCCAGGAGCGCTTCTCCCCGACCGCCCTGCAGTACGTCTGCAGCGCGACCTACAAGGGCCACGCCCAGCGCCTCCGCTTCGTCTAACGCCCCAGGAAGAACCGCCGCGTGCTCCGCTACATCGCCAGACGCCTCCTCGAAGTCATCCCGACCACGTTCGGCATCCTCGTCCTGACATTCGTCCTCTTCCACGTCGTCGGCGGCTCGCCCGCGCTCTCCGTGCTCGGCAAGAACGCGACGAAGGAGTCCATCGCCGCGTTCAACCACCGCTATGGCTACGACAAGCCGTTGCTGTGGAACCTGGAGAAGGGCGCGCCCCTGTACGACTCCCAGTTCTGCCACTTCGTGGGCAACCTCGCGAAGGGCGACTTCGGCGTCTCGACCCAGTACGACGAGCCGGTCGCGGACATCCTGAAGCGCGGCGTCGGGCCCTCGCTCTCGCTCACCGTGCCGATCCTCGTCGGCGGCACGCTCGTCGCGCTCGCGCTCGCGCTCCTCTGCGCGGCCTTCCGCGGCGGCGCGCTCGACCGGGCGGTGCTCGTCGGCTCGACCGTGCTGATGAGCGTGAACTACGTCGTCTGGGTGCTCGCCGGGCAGTTCTTCCTCGCGTTCAAGGCCGGACTCTTCCCGATCTGGGGCTACGAGAGCGCGGCCTACCTCGCGCTGCCCGTCCTCATCGGCATCGTCTCCGGCCTCGGCGTCGACGTGCGTTTCTTCCGCACCGCGGTGCTGGACGAGATCTACAGGCCCTACGTCCGCACGGCGCGCGCGAAGGGCCTCTCCGGCGCGGCGATCCTCGTGAAGCACGTGCTCCGGAACTCCCTCATCCCGATCGTGACCTACGTCTCGCTCGCGATCCCCTACCTCTTCACGGGTTCGCTCATGCTGGAGTCCTTCTTCGGCATCCCCGGTCTGGGCAGCGTCTCGCTGAACGCCATCCACTCCGCGGACATGGCGGTCGTGCGCGCGGTCGTGGTGCTGGGCGCGCTGCTCTACCAGGTCGTCAATCTCGCCACGGACCTCTGCTACGCGCTGCTCGATCCGCGGGTGCGGCTGGGGTAGGAATGCAGGAACGTGGAAATGTGAAAATGTGGGAATGTGCAAATGTGGGAGTGTGAACGGATGAGAAACGGACTTTTTCTGCTGGCGGCGGGCTTCGCGTGCTCGGTTCTCGCGGGCACGGCCACCGTGAAGATGGCTCCCGGCGAGAACTGGTGGGGCGCCGCGAACTTCTTCGGCGCGAAGATGCCGTTCACTGAGAAGACGGATCTGGAAATCGACCTCCGGCGGAACAACTACCACAACCAGTGCGCGTCCTTCCTGCTGTCGGACCGGGGGCGCGTGGTGTGGGCGGACGCCCAGGCGAAGTTCACGCTGAAGAACGGCGAAATCGCGGTCGAGGCCGCCTCCGACATCGTCGTCGAGCAGGGCGGCGCGTCGCTCCCCGAGGCGTACCGCCACGCGATGCGCACGTGGTTCCCCGCGAGCGGGAAGATGCCCGACCCGCTCTTCTTCAGCGCGCCCCAGATCAACACCTGGATCGAGCTGACCTACCACCAGAACGAGAAGGACATCCTCGCCTACGCGCAGTCCATGCTGGACAACGGCGTGCCGGCCGGCGTGCTGATGATCGACGACACCTGGCAGGCCGGCTACGGCGACTGGCGCTTCGAGCCGACCCGTTTCCGGGACCCGAAGGGGATGGTGGACAGGCTCCACGGCATGGGCTACAAGGTCATGCTGTGGATGTGCCCGTACGTGGGCATGGACCTGCCGGCCTTCCGCCGCATCGCGTGGGGCGTCAACCCGGACGACGTGCGGGGCTATCCGCGGAAGGGCGGCTTCTTCACCGTCAAGGGCTCGAAGCCCGCCCGGAACGGCCGCATCGACGCGAAGCCGTGCCTCTGGTGGAACGGCATCTCCGCGTTCCTCGACTTCTCGCATCCGAACGCGAACGCCTGGTTCGCGGAGACGCTGGACGGCCTCGCGCGCGACTACGGCGTGGACGGCTTCAAGCTCGACGGCGCGGACCTCTCCGCCTACCTGCTCGACGACCGCGACGCGTCCGACCCGCAGGCCACCTGCGGCTCTCTCAATAACGGCTATGCCGCCTACGCGCTCAAGTACCCGTTCTGCGAGATCCGCAACCTCTGGCGCATGCAGCAGATGCCCGTGGTCGTGCGCCTGCACGACAAGCCGCACACCTACGAGGCGCTGCGGCGCATCGTGGCGGACATGATCGGCGCCGGCCTGATCGGCCAGCCGTTCATCTGCCCGGACATGGTCGGCGGCGGCGAGTGGACGACGTTCATCCCCGGTTCCCCGTTCGATCCCGAGCTCTTCGTGCGCAGCGCCCAGATCCACGCCCTCTGCCCGATGATGCAGTTCTCCGCCTCCCCGTGGCGCGTGCTGGACGCGGAGAAGCAGAAGATCGTCCGCGACACGGTCGCCCTGCGCCAGAAGTTCGCGCCGGCGATCGTCGCCCTCGCGCGGAAGGCGGCCGCCGACGGCGAGCCGATTCTCCGCAACCTCGAGTACAACTACCCGGGCCAGGGCTACGCGGCGGTCATCGACCAGTTCATGATGGGCACGGACCTGCTCGTCGCGCCGCAGATGGACAAGGGCGCGGCGTCCCGCCCCGTCGTCGTCCCGCCCGGCACGTGGAAGGCGGACGACGGCACGGTCGTCGTCGGCCCGAAGACGATCACCGTCCAGACGCCCCTCGCGCGCCTGCCGCACTTCGTGAAGGCCAACTAACCGGGGACCGTTCTTGCTCGCGCTTCTCAAGAGACTCCGCCTGGGCGGCCGCATCTGCCTCGCCGTGATCGCGGCCTACTTCGCGCTCGCCGTGTACGGCGAGGTGCAGTACCGCGTCGCGAAGGCCCGCGACGTCACGCCGTCCTACAACGTCGTCCACGAGGACGCACGCTACCAGCCGCCGTCCGCCGCCCACTGGATGGGCACGGACAACCTGGGCCGCGACGTCGCGCAGCGCCTCGTGCAGGGCTCCCGCATCGCGTTCCACGTGGGCATCATGACGTCCCTGATCGCGATCCCGCTCGGCGTCCTGCTGGGCCTGCTCGGCGGCTACTTCGGCGGGAAGACCGACTCGGTGGTCGTCTGGCTCTGCGCGACCGTCGCCTCCATGCCGGGCCTCCTCTTCATCCTCGCGATCTCGATGGTGGTGGGGCAGGGCATCCTGGGCATCTACCTCGGCATCGGCCTGACGACCTGGGTGGGCGTCTGCCGCACGATCCGCGCCGAGGTGATGAAGCACCGCGACCGCGCGTACGTGCAGGCCGCCCGCGTGCTGGGCTACTCGCCGCTGCGCATCATGTTCCGGCACATCCTTCCGAACGTCGCGCACATCATCCTGATCCAGTTCTCGATCCGCTTCCCGGGCGCCGTCGCGACGGAGGTCTTCATCTCCTTCCTCGGCATCGGCGTGCAGGGCGAGCCGAGCTGGGGCATCATGATCAACAACGCGCGCCTCCGCCTCTGGCAGGGCATCTGGTGGGAGATGACGTTCGTCTCGCTCGCGATCTTCACGCTCGTGCTGGTCTTCAACCACCTGGCCGACGAGCTGCGCGACCTGCTCGACCCCGCGCTCCGAAACGAACGCTGACGTGTTCCGCTTCCTGCTCGGTCCGGCCGGCCGCGAGGCCCGGCCGGACTCCCCCCCGGGGGGAAATTCCGCGTGCGCGGCTTCGGCGAAAATGGTAGACTAGGGAAAACTGTGTGGGACGGTTCCTGCGCGAAGAAAGGATCGAAGAAGATGGCGAAGAAATTCAAGATCGGCTACATGCCGCTCTCCAAGGTCAACTGGACGAACGACACGCTCGAGGCGGCGCGCGCGAACGCGCTCAAGTTCCTCCAGTCGCTTCCCGACGTCGAGGTCGTCGGCCCCGACCACATGCTGACGCTCGAGGGCGAGGCGGTCGAGCTGCTGGAGCAGTTCGAGAAGGAGCGCCCGGACCTGCTCATCACGCACTTCATGACGTTCTCGCTCGGCGTCGTGCCGCCGATGTTCGCGCAGCGTCTCAACGTGCCGGTCGTGCTCTGGAGCATGAAGGAGCCCGACCCGCAGGGCGGCCGCCTGCAGAACAACAGCTTCTGCGCGGCGAACATGAACGCGCACCACATGTACCGCCTGCACATCCCGTACTTCCACGTGCACGCCGAGCCGGGCACGCAGGACGCCGCGGACAAGATCACGAAGGTCGTCAACACGGCCAAGGCGATGAAGCAGCTCCACGAGATGCGCATCGGCCTCATCGGCGGCCGCGTGCCGGGCTTCTATACGAGCTGCGTGAGCGAGATGCTGCTCCGCCGCACCCTCGGTCCCGAAGTCAAGATCATCACCGAGCACGAGCTCTTCACGGTTGCGCAGAACCTCACGGCCGACGAGGTCGCGAAGGGAATGGCGATCATCGACGAGGACACGAAGACGCACCCGACGGACGGCCCGCGCGGCGACCAGAAGGAGAAGAGCGCCCGCCTCATCGCGGCCGTCATGAAGCTGAAGGACAAGTTCTTCGTCGACACCTTCGCGATGCGCTGCTGGCCCGAGGTCATCCTCAACGAGTTCTACGGCATCGCCGTCTGCTCGACGCTCGGCCACCTCACGAACCACGGCTTCCTCACCGCCTGCGAGGGCGACGTGTACGGCGCCGTCATGATGCGCATCGGCCAGACGCTCTCCGGCGAGAAGCCGTTCTTCTGCGACATGATCGTGATGGAGGGCGACTACGGCGTCGCGTGGCACTGCGGCGCGGCCCCGTGCTCGCTCTGCAAGCCCGGCTACCAGCCCGAGCTCCACTGCTCGGCCACGGTCGAGGGCGGCGGCGTGAAGGGCTGCACCGGCGAGTTCCCGCTCAAGCCCGGCCGCGTCACGCTGGCCCGCCTCGGCGAGACGCGCGACGGCGACGGCTTCCGCATGCTCGTTGCGACGGGCGAAGGCCTCGACACGGACATGTTCGTGCGCGGCACGCCGCTCAAGATCAAGTTCGACGCCGGCTGCGACGCGCTGCGCGAGGAGGTGATCAACAACGGCTGGGAGCACCACTACGCGCTCATGTACGGCGACCACGTGGACGAGCTCAAGGACCTCTGCCGCAACCTCGGCATCGAGATGCACCTGGTTCGCTAGCCCCTGAAAAATTAATTCAAATTCCCCCTTGCCAAGACAAGGGGGTTCTGATAAACTACTGAGCCATGGGACAGCAACTTAGACAGCGTGCCAAGCGGAACCGTCGGAAGGCCTACGAAAAGCGCCTCCACGCGCGGCTCCTCGCGGCGAAGAAGGCCAAGTAAGGCTTTCGAATCAATTTAAGGTGGGGTGGCCGAGCGGTCAGGCAGAGGACTGCAAATCCTCGTACGGCGGTTCAACTCCGTCCCTCACCTCCAATAAAAGACAGGGAATCCTGGGCGCAAGCCCAGGGTTTTTTGTCGTTGTGCAAGACTCTGATGCCCCGGGCCCGAAAGGGCCCGTGCGCAGACCCCCTCCGGGGCATCAGAGTTTTGCACCCGGCCTCCGGTGCGGCCCGGGGCATCAGAGTT